>NZ_JBNPXS010000028.1:0-36585 GCF_050433185.1 Desulfitispora alkaliphila | reverse complement strand
GGATTTTTTTTGTGTTAGGCAGGTGTTTCCTCAATATTTTCAAGCTTTAGGTATTGACAAAGTTAGTTTTATTGTTTTGCAACGCTAGTGATATATTTTTTAAAATATCTTCTGGAATACTCAAGGTATCTATGAAGGCTTGATAGTTTGTATGCAAAAATAGTAAAAACTTCTGAAAACAGCTCACCAGATTGATAAAACATATTAAATGTTAAAGCATTATAATCTTTATCAAATTTGTAATCTATTGTATCTTTTAATAATTCCTTTTCTTCTTCATATGTCAAAATATGAATTTCATCAAAATTTATATCTCTCATTATTTCCTTCCTCCTGTACATAGCAAAGGAATTATGTCAGCTAACGTCCCGCGAATAGCCGAAGGCGGAGCGAAGCGGAACCGGCTATTCGCTGTTATAGGCTGTACCGCGCCAACTTCTGTCTTCATCTTCTTAACGTCCCAGCGCCCCACCGCCGGAGCACAGGACGTGCGGAGGCGGTTCTTGTTATACTTCTTCATCTGCTTTTAAAATCTGCCTGCCAGTCTTTTAACGCGTTAAAGTCAATTTCAAGCTCATACGGTTCTGGAAGACGAACAGGGGCTTCTATTGGTTGGGGATGCACATACCTTGAATACTTTGTCATTAAATCATCAAAGTATTTACAGTCTGCTTCTGTTATTTTAGCTAAACCTGCTAATTTTTTTGTATGTACGTCCCTTCTATACCGTTGAACAATATCTCCCATTAATTCTACCTCAATCATTCTCTCTAATAGATCTCTGAAATCACTACATATAGATTTTGCATAGGGCTCATAAACTTCATTCCCGTGTTCCTTTAAGAGCTTTTTTGCTTTTGCAAGACGATCATTAACTAGTTGCTTTAGAGCTGAGTCGGGCTTCTTAGCAAAAAAAGGGGTATCTCCCGGTTCGCCGGTTCCCCACGGTTCTTCTCGGATACAGATAATTTCAGGCTTTATGCTAACCTTTCCGGCATATAATTGAACCATGGTTAAAAGTGAAAGGCGATGGGTGAATATGATAACTTGTCTTTCGGAGGCGATAGCGCAGAGACGTTGAACGACAGCCTCTTCATAATCCTGATCAAGAGATGAGATCGGGTCATCAAATACAAATGGGGCCGGATAGGTTCTGCCTGTGACATCAGCAAGAAACGCCGCAATTGATACAATACGGTTCTCTCCTTCGCTTAGGACTTCATTCAGGTTGTGCGTGGCTCCGTCCAGTTGAAGAGTATGAAGAACTTTGCCCTTAAAAACCTTGGATTTGATGAGCTTTACTTTGAGCCGAGATGCCCCCAAGGCTTTGAGCTCATCATTAAAACGTTGCACAAAAGCATCCGTAATAAGCTTCTCTGCCAACTCTCCCTTTTTCGTGGATAATGCTCTGGAGTTGGTTTTCTTTTTGGCCTCTTCGAGTCGTTCGATTGACTGCAGGCGATTGACCTCTTCCTGAATGGCTGTTTTTTGTTCAGCGAGCCACTTCTTTGCCTGAAGGTTCTTTAATTTAGCCTGTAGTTCAACACGATTATCCCTTTCTGCATCTTCCTCATATTTATTGGCACTGTCCTCATAGCCTTGTGAAATTTTGCGTATATCCTCAATCCATTCAGGGGACTGGCTGATGTTACCCAAGGCATCATCGGAATCCAGTGACGGTAATTTTGATTTTCTGTCTTGAAGAGTAGTGACGGTATCATTCAGCGCCTTGACAATGTCCTGATCCTCAATGCCAGCAGCATCGATTTTTGTTTTTAACGCCTCGGGACTGGGGATGTCGGGTAGAGTATCGATTGCCTGTTTGGCCTCTTTGGTTGCTTCTGCTGCCTGTTTTTGTGTTTCACCTTTTATGTACGATTCAAAAGAGGTGAACCGCTGTTTGGCTTCCTCGGATAAAGGCTGATGACAAAGTACACAGACAGAATAATCCTGAACAAGAGGAAACTCCTGTCCACTGTATGCCACTTCTTCCGAATATTTTCGTGCGGCACTCCATAGTTCTTTCCAGACATCAGATCCAACGCCTTCGAGTTTAGCTCCACTGAATACAACTTTTGCCGCTGCCTCAGCAGCCGATTTTTTCTGAATGGATTTCTTTTTAGCAGCGATAATCCTTTTACAATTCTCATCAGACAGCTGACTGAGGTAAGTCTGTACATCATTAACTAGGCCATCAGCATGACTTTTCTTAGTGCGAAATTGCTTGGCCATACCCGCTGGAGAGGACACAGAAATTCTTTTCTGAAGCTCCTGTAGTTCTGCTTCATTTTCCGGCGAGAAAGAACAATTAGATTCAACGTCATCAGTCGTTGTTCTGGCGCTAAGTTTTTCTACCCAAGCCGCTCCAGTGGAGCCGAGGAGGGCATTGGGGATGCTCGGCATCTTCGATTTTAGCGCACCGGTATCTGCATCGAGCTTTGCTGCTACTTTTTCGCAGACATCGATCAGCTTGCTGAAAAAAGACAAGACCGGAGGTTCATAGCTCACCTCGTCTTCGCTCCCTATAAAGACTCGGCCAAATGAAGTATCAAAAATATCAACGGAGCAAAGGTCGTCGCATACCCCAGAGCCTGTCCATTCATGTTCCGCTGGAGAGTTGCTCTTGAGAAAGGAGACTTTTGCTTTCTGCGCTGTATCCTCTGGAGAAAACACATTTCTATGTAGTTGACCACGGACACAATCACGGGTTCCGCAAACATGTTTCAGAAGCCTCACATAGCCGGATTTACCAGAGCCGTTATGGCCGTAAACAACAGCAATATTGCTCTTGCCGAAATCGAGTGGTGTCCGCGGGGCCAGCTTGTTTACACCGGAAATTTCTCGGATGGAAGATAAACGTATTTCCTCAGAATCATGCGCATCAAAAGCCCCAGCGGGGATGCTGCAATCGATATCAGGAAACTCATTATTGGCTTCCTGCTCACACAATACTGCTAGATCAGAAATGGCTGCATCATTCAGATCGCCAGATTCAAGCAGACGCTTTGCGGCGACCTGCAACCACTTTGGCCTTTGGGTTAACCACTTTGTTGTAGTAGATGAAACCATATTAATATCCTCCCTTATACACCAATAAGCTTTCTCAAGCAGCTATTACTCTTTATTAAGTTTGTATTTAAAGAGTAATAGCCTAAGAACTTTCTGAATTTCTCATTTCATTTTTTTTGATTTGTAATTCACGTAATACCTTCTCCTCCTTAGCCTGGCATGGACGCCGGGCTTCTTGGGGCTCTGGGATTTTAAGATCTTCCACTTTTCCATTCTATCTTCTTCTTTCTGTCTTGGCGCGGTATTGCCTATAATGTTCCCGCAGTTTCCGACATTCCTTCCTTTTAATGCCTTAGCGGAAAAAGTGGCGCATGTTCTTGCCTCGCATGAACTGTGTCATCAGAAGGAATGTTGGAAACTGGCGTGTTAGGCGAAGGAAACAACGATTATACAGACTTATATAACTTGTTAAACTCGTCAGCAAATTTACATACAAAATCACGATCTAAAGCTGTTGCCAGCGTTTCTTTATTATACTGAGCATTTTTACTCCAATTATATGAACCATGCATAACATATTCTAAATCAATAATACAAAACTTATCATGCATAGAGTTATTCCCCCAATACCCTGATTTAGGAATTTTCTTGGTATCAAACGATTCAACTAATTCTGACTCTAAAGTGCTATTACCTTTATCATCTGAAATAATGACTCTTATATTTAAACCATCATTTTTCCTCTTTATTAATTCCTCGTAAATAACCCTATCTGTAAACCAAGCTACTGCAACCCAAATTAGATGTTTAGCATTTCTTATTCCTTGTATAATCGTATCTTGAATCTCATCAAACACTACATCGTGTTCTTTAAAATCATATTCCTCATCTTCAACAATTCTAGGCTTTATTAGCAAGCTACCAAAATCATATTCATCTGTTTCAACATAGATAGATGCAGCAATGCTTTCCAAAGTTTTCTTTAGTTCCTTAGCCCTTTTAAGCATTGGAACAGGTGCTCTCAAATCTACGTTTTCATATCTTTGATGACTTCTAGTCGCAAATATTGTACCAGCAGAACTGTAAGTTATTTCAGAATTTCTTAATATAGACAACAATTCGCTCTTGTTATCATAATCTTCATATTTTACGACTTCTATCATAGTTTTTAAGTATTTATTATCGCTCATAGTTCCTCCTAATATTAGTTGTTTCTATCGCCTAACATCATTTTCCCCGCCCTGTTGCTATAAACCCATATTATTCTTATCACGACATATGTCGTAGAAATAAACTTTAGCATTTCATTATCTCAGCACTAAAATCTTACCTATGGGTTTGCCTGTGAAGCCTCACCAACTCCTCAGCAAACTCATCAGCATGCTGCTCAAAATTTTTTCTTCCTTCTCAACACCCAAGAGAACCAAAATAACCAGGGCTTGTCCAAGCGTTGGAAGTAATGGCCCAGTTCATGGGCTAGTACAAACTGTTGCTTTTCTTTAGATAAGTTACTATTAATGCCAATGACATTATGACCCATAATATTAATTAATAGACCTTCAGTATTTTTAAACGGGTAATGTATTACTGTTATATGGAGTAAATTTGCTAGTTCAGCTGGGTTGGCGGTTTCGTATTTTTTATATACATCGGTTGCTAGTTTGCTTGGTGGCTTTAACATGGTAGCAGAGTATAAGACTAGTACTATTAATTTAGTATTATTGTTGGAATATGGATAGATACAATAACTTGCGAATTTTGTAGCCAACTTCATGTCGAAACATAGCGTACTCTTGCGCATTTTGTCGAAAGAGGCTAAAAATACTAGAAGCTACTTTCCATGTCGAAAATGGAGAGTAGCTTCTACTTTTTTTTGTTTTTTATAGTCCTAAATGCCAGCTTAATAAATTCTTTTAAACTTTCTCGATCTTCTTCGTCTACTGGCTCACCACGATACTGGATTTTGCCATCTTTAATAAGTTTTTCTATATCTGTCTCTGAGAGCTCATCATCAGTATAACCCTTTGGGTTGTCAGTTCTACCTAAGAGGTAGTCAGTAGATACTTCGAAAATATCAGCTAATTGATTTAAAATATCGTAATCTGGCTGTCGCCTACCTTTTTCATAAGCAGTATATGCGGGACGAGTTATACCTAATTTAGCAGCAACTGCTTCTTGAGTCATGTCTTTATTTTTTCTTGCTACTATTAACCTTTCAGAAAGCATATGCAACAGTCCTTTGTATTCAAATGTTCTTTCCAAGTTATTATATCGTAACAAAGTGATACTGAAAACTAGAGGTAACAAAATGACACAAAAACAAGAAAAAACCTTGACATGTAACAAAACGATACTGTGAAATAAGCATAAAGGTAACGGAACGCTACAAAAAAGAGGTGCGTGAAATGAATAATTGGTTAAAAAAGAAAAGAATATCTAAAGGTATGACGCATGATGAAGTTGCTAAAGCAGCAAATATAAAAAGAGCATACTACACTATGATAGAAAATGGAAATAGAACGCCAAGTGTATCAGTTGCAAAGAAAATTAGCTCAGTATTAGGATTCGAGTGGATTAAATTCTTTGAAAGATAACATTATTATCACAGAAAGTATTCGCTATAGCACTAATAATCACCTGTAATTTTAAGGAAGAAATACAGGTGAGTTATAAAAACTTTATTCAGGTGGTGATTTAACTTTACATATACCAAAAAACAAAATACTGCTAGATCAACCGCAACTGAAGCGTAGCCAAAAGCGGAGGCGGGCGCAAAGCCCAGGCAGTATTGCCGGACCGTTGGCTAGGATGCAAAGTAGGATTTAACTCCTCAGTGAGGTAGCAAAGGGGCGCACCAATGAGTGTCGCATGGTAACACCCTTTGGCATGTTAGATGCACATGTAAATCCGAAAGCTAGGTTGTGCTGGGTGCCGCCCAGCAGCTGATGAATCTTTGGGTGCCGAGCTCAAAAGGGGATTGGTGGGGAAGGCCTCTGGCAGCAGGGATGCTGCTAAGAACATATTTTATTTGGTTCTTATTAATCCCAAGTGGCAATACTTATAGATATATTGATTACTAAACTTGGGAGTGGTATAATATGGACAAAGATAAGAGTAGCAAGAAGGGAGATGGTAATATGGACACTACAATTAAAAAAAGGCCGAATTCTCCTATAGAATCGCTGAAAAATTCACTGACAGAAATGCGCCAAATTAGAATGGGGAAACAAAAAAAGCGCACATGGAGGCAGTTTAAAGAGGAGTTAAACAAAGAGGACTGATGGGGTAGAATTATGTATGAGATTATTTTGACACAGCAATTTGAAAAGGATGTAAGGTTCTACAAGACAAAGAAAAAGTATAAAAAAATCGATGATGATATAGAAACGGTAGTAAAGGAACTAGAATTAGGAAACTTGTTAGGGGACGAGATTAAGGAGTTAGAACTGCCAGCTGATGAAAGTACATACAAAGTAAGGGTTGCAAATACTAGTGCAAATATAGGGAAATCAGGCGGTTTTAGGTTAATTTACTATGTTATAAAAAATGATTTAGAGATTTTTTTATTAACTATCTACTCGAAGAAAGACAAAGAAGATATTTCAAGCAGTGATTTAACTAAAATTATAATTGAAAATTGTACATGAGTGTATTTAACAATACATTATACGAAAACGACTATCATAAGGTCGTTTTCTTTTTTATGTAAATTTAGAAAGGGGAGAATGATATGCACGGTAAATATAAATGCGAAAGATGTGGAGGCATAATGCCTACACATAAAATCATATGTGGGAAGAAGAATGAGGAGATATGCCCTGTGTGTGCAAGTAAACAGGGAGAATAGCGAGGGGAGGGATAACCTTGATTGAAGTTATAAGTCTCATGAACCTATATAGCTGTAGACAATGTAATATGGAGTTTGCAATGGGCCGAAACAGCAATCCAGAACAATGCCCAAGCTGCGGATCGGTGGATTGGATAATGGTAGATGATGAAGTATTCACGGTAAAGATTAGGAAGGGTGGTGAAAGAAATGAAAGAGGATCTGCAAGAAAAAATAGCAACTGTCTTACAGTTATTAAATGATGATGAACTAGACATTAGCTCAGCAGCTGCTGGACTAGCTTTATATATAGAAAACAACTACAGTTGTAAGAGCACAAAAAAAGAAGTTGCCTAGCCCGCACGCTAAAACAACTTCGCCATGTAATGTTCTTTTAATTTTACAATATATATCTATGAATTGCAAGTATTTGACTGGTCTAATTTAACCAGTCTTTTTTGATGCCTTGAAGGGAGTGATGCATAAAGTGAATGCTGAAAAGTTTAAGAAGTACCGACAAATAGTTACTGAAATCCAGTCACAGAGACAGGATATTAAGCAAATATCGTTTTTAGATGATCTGCATAAAGATAGATTTAAATCTATTGCTTATGGCAAACTACAATCTGACCAAGAGTGGGCTGCAGCTGCCTATATATGTTCAAGCCATGATGAAATCTGGTCCAAGACCAGAAAACACTTTTACCCAGAGCGCCATGAGATTGACTGGGAGAAGATTTTCAACACTGACTTTGGCAGTGGTCATAAGGCTGCCCTACACTGGGCCTTTGCCATGTACTCAGGCAATGCTTGGGGTAGCTGGCTTGAGGGAGATAGGCAAGTAGATATAATGAGTCGGTCTTTTTCCATGGACACTAAGTTACGCCATGTGATTATTCAGGCTCTAATGATTAGGTGGATGTGAAATTATTATATAAATGAAGTTTTTAGACAAACATAGTGGCACATATGGTAGTAAAAAAGGAGGGATTGCTATGGGGAGAGACCTTGTGACTACTGAAGTGTTTGAAGAGGAAGGGGAGAGCCTAGAGCAGCTACTATTGAAGATTTTACTTGGGTCAGATTATCCTGAGGCAGTGGGAGATTAGCCTGCTTTTATGCTATTATATACATAAAAGTAGGTAGCTTGGCACAGGGAGGGTTGTGAAGCTAAGCTATGGTAATTAATAAGAAGTATAAAAGCTCTAAAGAAGTAAGAGTGGCTATTTATGTAAGGCTCAGTGATGAAGATAAGGACAAAAGAAATCGCTTTGACCCCAGCGTGAGTATCAAAAACCAAATAGTATTGGCAACCAGCTTTGCTGAGGAAAAGGGTTGGGCTGTAAGTAAGGTGTTTTGTGATGATGACTTCTCAGGAGTATACGAAGAGGAGTATAGACCCCAATTCAAAGAATTGCTTAGTGAGTGCGAGAAAGGCCTATACGATGTAGTTCTCTGCAAAAGCATGTCTCGGTTTGCCAGGAATATAGAGATTACAGAACGGTATATAGAAAACAAGTTTGTGGAGTGGGGAGTAAGATTTATAGGGCTCACGGATAACATTGATACCTATGACTTGGCCAACAAAAAATCGCGGCAGATAAACAGCTTAGTTTACCAATGGTACTCAGAAAGCATTAGCAATGATATCAGAAGCGTATTTAATACAAAGCGGTTAAATGGTGAGTATATTGGAAGCTTTGCAGTTTACGGATACGAGAAGTCAAAAGAAGATAAAAACAAACTAGTAATAGATCGAGATGCAGCTCGCGTAATAAAGCGCATCTATGAGCTCTATTTACAGGGAAATGGAACTGCAAAAATAGCCCAAATCCTTAATGACGAAAAAGTGCCTAATCCAGCCAAATACAAGGAACTTAAAGGACTTGGTTATAAGAATCCCTTTGACAAAATAAAATCAGGTCTATGGAATAAGACCTCTGTAAAGAGAATACTTAAAAATCAAATGTACATTGGCAATATGGTCCAGCATGTTAAGGAGAAAATCCACTTCAAGACTAGAAAGACTAGAACTGTCCCCCAGGATGAATGGATTATAGTTGAAGGAACGCACGAGCCCATAATTGATAAAGATACATTTCATAAGGTGCAGCAGCTATTGAGCTCTAAGGTTAGGAGCATGGGGAAAGGTAATCCCCATATTTTCGCAGGAAAGGTAAGATGTTTAGACTGCCAAAGCACTTTGAGTAAATTTTCAAATGGAGTGCATCACTATCTAGGTTGTAGTGCCTATAGAACTGATAAATCCCAATGCTCAAAGCACTCTATTCGGCTAGATAAGCTCACAGAGACTGTAGAGGATAAAATTAGAAAGCATATCAAAAGGATATTAGAGGATAGAGATCAGTTTGTGGAGAAGCTAATGAAAAGCGATGGGTTTAAGTCTAATATTAGATACTACGAAGAGAAGCTAAAAAAAATCCAAGCCCAAATAGCAGAGGTTGATAATGGCTTTAAGAGCTTATATATAGATAAGAGCAAGGGGCAGCTCACAGAGGATTTATTTGAAGAGTTAAAGACAAACTTTGTTAAGGAAAGAGAGAAGCTTAAGGAGAACTTATCCTTGTACCAGAAGAAGATAGAAGAAACCAAAGGGTTAAAAGACAGAAGGTTCTACTGGTACGAGAAGGTAGAAAAGTATGGGGACTTTTTAGAGCTAAACAGGCGGTTAGTCAATGAGCTAATTGATTTTATAGAGGTAGGGGAAAAGCAAGATGGATTACAGGAAATCGTAGTTCACTATAACTTCTCAAAAGTGTATTAAGGAACTGGCAACCCATGTAATCGACCCTAAATATCCAGGAGTGGTGGAAGAAATAATTAATTTAGGTGAGTTCTGGAATAGTGAAAAGTTGTTACCGCACAAAGAGTTTATCCTCAGTGCTTCTAACAAAAAGGCAACATGCTACCATCAGGCATATAAAAATTTAGAAAATGCTTATAAGGAGTACAGTGAATTTGAGGGTGCTCAGGGATTAACCGATGGGGAGATAAGAGACCAAGTTTTAAAATGGGCGGACCAGATTTTTACTAGCCGAGCCCCAGTATTAAGGCAGATGTTTGCAGGTGCTATAACACCTGAAGGACTTGTTCACTACACTAATGAAATTACAGCAAAGTGTTTAAAGAAGTTAGCTATAACTGAGGGAAAAGTCAGAGATAAATCTCGCTTTATTCACCAGTTAGCCTTATTAGCATTAGAAAAAGGTTTTGATGTGGATTTGTATCACTGCTTCTATAGTCCAGATAGATACACTATGGTGGTAATACCTCAAATAAAAACAGTGGTGCTAGACAACAATATATCCTACTTAGATGAAGTTCTGCCTAAGAAGGAAATCTCTCATGAAATATCTTTTGGTGAAGATGGAGGAAAGCCAGGGGAAGCCTTCTACAAGCAAATTAATAAAGCTGTTAGCTTATTAAAAGACGCAAAAACCAACCATGAAAACTTAGAAAGACACTATGTGCAAGCTATGAATTATGAAGGTGTAGATAAAACTAGAGAGAATATACTGTCTCAAATATTAAAAATAGCTAGTAGAGCTGACAAAAAGTAATTTGTCGAATATCAACTAAATACCTTCGACAAATTACGCTTTACAAAAATCGATATCATAGTATAATAAAACCCATCTGTACTACGGAGAGGGGATTATTATGTCGAAATGTAGTAGAAAAGGGCTGGTAGAAGAGATTGATCTAGAAAAGCAACGACTAAGGTATTTGGTAAATTCTGAACGGGATTTACGTAAAAAAGAAACCTATGAACAAAGCTGCAAATTAGACAGCTTAGTAGTTGAGTATATGAGAAACCAATTGGGAAGTAAATTTGGTAATTAGAAAAGGGGTTGTTGACGCAAACGTGTCAATAATCCCTTTTCTAATTTTTATTGACATAAATCGTCTAAATGCATACAATAACATCAAACACTTGAACAAATGTTCAAATAAGAGGTGAGGCATATGACTAGAAGAAAAGAAGAAAATATTGAAGTTTGTCAAGAGGAGTGTATCCACCAGGAAGCAGTAAATAGAGCAAAAAGGGACTTGTTAGAGAGGGATATGGCAAATAGTTTAGCTCAAACATTTAAAGTTTTGGGAGATCCTAATAGGGTTCAAATGATAAATATTTTATCCAAGCAAGAGCTATGTGTATGTGACTTAGCTGAGGCACTGGAGCTTTCTGTATCGGCAGTAAGTCATCAATTGAGGTTACTTAGAAACTTGAACTTGGTTAAATATAGAAAGCAAGGTAAGATGGTCTACTACAGTCTAGATGATGAACATATTAAAAATCTTTTTATGGAGGGTATAGAGCATGTCAAGCACAGTTGAAAATGATGTAGACACATCTACCTTTTATGTAGCCGGTATTGATTGTCCCGACTGTGCTGGAAAGCTTAAACGTGCACTGGAACAGACGCCTGGAGTAAAAAAGGTGGAACTTAATTTTGCGTTAGGAAAAGTTAAGCTAGAGCACAACCTTAAAGAAGATGTGGTTGTTGGACTGATAGAGAAGCAAGGATATAGAGTTCTTTCTAACAGTGGCCCTAAAAGCCAGGGAATACTAAAAATTGGAGGAGCTAAGCTTGCTATTATTTCAGCAATACTACTTTTTACAGGGGTTTTACTGGAGTATGTATCTCAAGTACCCTCAGAAATTGTTAAGGTGGTCTTGCTAGGGGCAATTGCTGTTGGGGGCTACCCAACCTTTAAGAAGGGCCTTACCTCATTAGTTAAGCTTTCCTTTGATATGAACGTATTGATGACAATAGCGGTAATAGGGGCACTAGCCATTGGAGAGTGGGTAGAGGGAGCAGTCATTGCCTTCTTATTTGTTCTTTCTAGCACTCTAGAAGCATATTCCCTAGATAAGACTAGAGCCTCAATTAAGAAGTTAATGGAACTAGTGCCAGCAACTGCTACTGTGAAAGAGTTGTTCGGAGAGAGAGTTAAGCCTGTTGAGGAGGTTAGAGTAGGAGAAACTATCCTAGTCAAGCCTGGAGAGAAAATTCCCTTAGATGGTGAGGTAGTAGGGGGGAGTTCTTGGGTTGATGAAGCGCCAATCACCGGGGAATCTACACCAAAGAGCAAAAGGGAAGGAGAGACAGTCTTCGCCGGTTCTCTAAATCAAGCAGGGTATCTGGAAATAAAGGTTAGCAAAATAGCTTCAGAAAATACCCTTGCGAAAATAATTAAGCTAGTGGAAGAAGCTCAGGATAAACAGGCCCCAACCCAGAAATTTATTGATCGATTTGCAGCAGTGTATACTCCGGCTGTACTCATATTGGCAGCGCTGCTAGTGGTAATTCCCACAGTTTTTATGGGAGAAGCTGCTGGAACGTGGATTTATCGTGCACTGGCTCTGCTTTTAATTGCCTGCCCTTGTGCACTAGTAATTGCCACACCAGTATCCATGGTTACAGCCATGGGTACTGGCGCAAGAGAAGGAGTGCTAATAAAAGGGGGATTACACTTGGAAAGGGCTGAAAAGATAACCACAATGGCCTTTGACAAGACGGGAACCCTAACAAAAGGGAAGCCAACGGTAACTTCTATTAAATCTTTTGATAATAAAGTGCAGGAGGCAGAGCTACTAGAATTGGCCGCATCTTTAGAAAAGAAATCAGAACATCCCTTGGCGTTAGCAATATGCCAAAGTGCCCAGGAGCGGGGAGTCAAGCTTACAGAAATAGAGGACTTTACAGTGCATCCTGGCGAAGGAGTAGCGGGAATAATCAATGGTGAAAAAATATTTCTAGGGAAAAGAGATTTTGTGGAGCGGGTTTGTACTTGGAAAGATGCAAATGTGGCTTCATACTTCCAGGAAGAAGAGGATAATGGCAAGACAGTTATAATCGTCGGCACTGCGAATAAGCCCTTAGGAGCAATTGCTCTGGAAGATCAAGTGAGGGAGGATGCAGCAGACGCCCTCAAACAGCTGAAAACAGCTGGTATTAATAGAATAGTTATGCTTACTGGGGATAATAAAGCGGTAGCTGAGCGAGTAGGTAAGGCATTGGGAGTGGATAAGGTCTGGGCTGGAGTACTGCCCCAAGATAAACTCTACATTATAGAAAGGTTAGGTATGGACAAAACAGTTGCTATGGTTGGAGATGGCATTAATGACGCTCCTGCATTGGCTAGGGCTGATGTGGGAATTGCCATGGGGGTAGCTGGAACTGATACGGCCCTAGAAACGGCAGATGTGGCTTTGATGGCAGATGACTTAAAGAAGCTACCATTAATGATTAAGCTCTCTAAGAAAACCATGAAAATTATTAAGCAAAATATTATATTAGCTCTTGGCCTAAAGCTTGCGGCAATAATACTTGTCTTCCCAGGATACCTAACCTTGTGGATGGCAGTTTTAGCTGACATGGGTGCATCACTGTTGGTAATTGCTAACGGACTAAGGCTCTTGCGAATAGAATAAATAAAAGAGATCCTTAGCAGGTAATATACTCTGCAAGGGATCTCTTTAAGCTCACTTTAAATCATCCAAATGGCCAGTGGCCTCATATTGAGGGGGGCTCTGTATTTACCTGCGTTATCCCATGCGGCAGGGGTGCGGAATTGTAAGCCCGTGTTTTTGTAGATCATATCGCTCAGGTTGTTGGCCAGGTAGTCTGCTTCTTGATTTAAATTATATTCATAGAGCATTGCGGCAAACATCCAAGCAGAGCCTACAATCACTTCGTTAACCTGTAGTTCTTCTCCACCGTCTTGATCATAGCGTTGTCGACCTGGTTCAGCAACCAGTAGGGGTCCATATTTCCCTTCAGCATAAGCCATAAGGTTATTTTCATAAATACTCTTTAGGTGGGACTGTACCTTATCTAAGGGAAGCAGGTCACCTAATCCTGCCTTTTTAGCCATATAAACCCCAAACAAAGAGTCGGTCATTGTGGCCTCACTATATTTTCCTAAATCGTTTGTTTTATAATATTTACCGTTCCAAAGTGTTTCTATGGTCTTCTGAGCCTTTGCTAGCTTATCTTTGTAGTAGCCAACACTTTCAGGATTGTGTACCTCTGAAAGCTTTGCCATTACAGCCCAAGCACCGATACACAAGCTGCTAGCATAAGTAGATAAGCCATTCATATCCAGATTATCCCAAGTGCTGTCTCCAAACTCGTCGTGTCTGGGAACACCAATATCTTCAGTATCCTGGGCTTCAGTAAACTTAGCGATTTCAACTAAGGTCTTATACTCATCCAGGGTAATTTGGTTTCCGTTTATTTTCCTGTGCAGGTAATATGCTAAGATAAAAGAAGGGTTGTGATCTTTCCACAGGTTTGGGTCGTCCCGATGAACATAGCCGTTTAATTGAACCCAGGGATCCTCCGGCGCACTTCCCATGTCGTGGGGAAGCTTTCCGTAAACAAGATTATCCTCTATGGTAGCGGTTCTATACACCATGTGTTTTTTCTGGTCCACAAGGGTAGCTGTGTGGAGAAAGTCTGTAAATACATTCTCAGATAATTTGGGCCAGTGCTTGCTCAAGGCAGGGAATGCATATACCCATAAATCTAAAGTGTTATAGTAATAATATCCTGTATCAAAACCTTCTAGAATGCCAAAATGCCCGTTCTTTTGTAAATTGCGCGCTTTTTCTTCATGTCCTTCTACAGGTTTTGTAATCCAGACAGTTCCCCCAGCTACTACAAATTGCAACTCATTTATTTGGGCTCCCTTTACTTTAGAGGGGACTTGACCTGAAGCATCTAATTCTCTTTGGTGCCAGGAACTGATTTCCTCTAGCCACTGGGCATTAGATTCAAGTCCTTGTTGAGCCAGTTGTAGTGAATTATCGCATTCTGTGCCATACTTTTCAGTGTATGCTTTGTACCAGCTTCGCCCAGCACCAAAAGATGTAATGGGCATATCCATAGTAATATTAAATAGAAGCTGACTCTCCTGTTCAGGATGAAGAATAGTATTTGCTGCTATAGCGCTGGCTACAGGTTCATGCCAATGTGCTTCCCAGTGAGTATCATCATTATCCAATTGGCCATGGGATTTAAACTGCTCTTCCATGTGGGCAATAGTATACTTCTGATTCACATCTGCTTCCCCTGTGGCTATTTGATTAGCCCTAAAGCAGGGCTTACAACTTTTATTCCAGTGTTCATCTCCTTTAAGGGAGAGGACTACAGTGCCAAGCATATCACTTTTTTGTTTTACAGGGGTGCTTTTATATTGAACTACGTGACATTCATTAGTGCTGTGGGAACCTATTCTCCCTGAGTTGCCGGCGTACTGTTGTGTTGGCCACTGCATATTCTGTCGTATATCGCTAGAAATAAAAGGTAGTCTCCACCCCAATAAATTTGGCCAGGACAGCCCAACGCTCACCTCGATTTTCTCGTTAACTTTAGACTTAAAGTAGAAGTTGAAACATGTAATAGGCAGACAACTATCCTGATAGTTGTGGGGAATTACAGGAGAGTAATACTCCATTAATAGCTGGAATGGCAAATCACTACTATCATAATGTTCATAGACAAAAGGGAACAGGGAAGCATACTTCATGTCACCTTCCTGAAAATTGTTACTTCCAATTCTGATTCGTTTATAAAATATCTTACCGGCAATTTTCCATCTAAGCATAAAGAAAGCTGGTTCAATCGCTTCATGGTGGTGAATGCCCTGCTGTAACTGCCAACGACTGAACATACCTGTAAAATCTCTAGAATAATTGCTAGTCCCAATCCCTCCTAAGAAAGGACCGTTGAGAGGACCATCGTCGTGGCTTCCGGGCTTGGGTGTATAAGGGGGATTGTAATCTGGGTTTTTCACATAATAGGAATCGTGGTAGCGGTGTACTTGTGAGTAGTAATTGCTGTTGCCGTCAAACTGAAAAGCAAAACCGAAGTTAACTGCTCTTTGAAAACGTTCATAAGCACTTTTCCAAGACATCTTTTGAGTAACCCCTTTCATTAATAGAAATTGTAGTTGCACTAATAAATATTGCGATTATGTATATTTGTAATATTATAACTTATAATTAATTTTAACTCTTTAAACAGAGCAAATCAATTTATATCGCTAATAAAGTTCTTATATTTGTGATAGAATAGTATAAATAAAACGTTGTTACTATTATGCCAAATAAACCTGGAGGATTTGCATAATGAAAAGTATAACTTATGGTGAAGTTAGCTTTAAGCAGGTCTGCAATATTCTAGAAGATATTATTACAGGAGATAAAAAGGCGGAGCATATTATTTGTGTGGGGACAGATTCTCAGAACATGGGGGATATAACCAAGATCGTAACAGTGATAACTCTAATTAGAAAGACAAAGGGCGGTATATTTTTCTATGAAAGCAGAAAAATAAAGAAAATCACTAATTTGAGGCAAAAGATTTTTTTAGAAACCCAAAGCAGTATTGAAATGGCTAATAAGGTTATGAATTTTGTGAAGGAAAGGGGTATTCAAGCGGCCCTGGAAGTTCATGTGGATATTGGAGAAAAAGGTGAAACTAAAGATTTAATCAAAGAGATTGTGGGCTGGGTAATAGGCATGGGATTTGTATGTCGCCTGAAGCCAGATTCCTTTGCCTCGGCAGTAGTGGCAGATAAGATAACAAAAGTAGGAACAAGTTAATATACATACAGTAAAGCCATGGGGTTATAAACTTTCATGGTTTTCTTTGTGATATAATATAGGTTAGTTTATTATAGGAGATGTTTTTTATGGATAGCTTTTGGGAATACCTTATAGTGTTTGTTTTAGCT
The DNA here is from genome assembly GCF_050433185.1 of Desulfitispora alkaliphila. Classification (NCBI taxonomy): domain Bacteria; kingdom Bacillati; phylum Bacillota; class Desulfitisporia; order Desulfitisporales; family Desulfitisporaceae; genus Desulfitispora; species Desulfitispora alkaliphila. The sequence goes on along the minus strand of NZ_JBNPXS010000028.1, from coordinate 19,982 downwards.
GCAACCCCCTGGGTAGAGCTGTTGCTAGTTGTGCCAATTGGCATTGCTAGAGGCTTAAATCCGGTTCTAGTGGGAGTAGTAGCTTTTTTGGGAAATGTGATACCGGTTTTTTTAATTCTACTGGGTTTTAAAAAGCTAGAGAAATGGTGGAAACCAAGTGGCAAAAGAAGTGAGAGAGCTGCCCGGTTTTTAAACAAATATGGCTTACCCGGCTTGGCAATGGTAGCTCCACTTTTGACTGGAATCCACTTGGCTACTGTTATAGCTTTGGCGCTGGGAGCAGCTCGGCAAAAGACTGCCTACTGGATGACACTTAGCCTGGCATTGTGGACTATTGGGCTTACGGCAGCTGTAGTACTGGGGATTGAGAGCTACAAATTTTTACTTGCTTGAGGGAAAATAAACAGATATAATATAACTAATAATTAGAATAATTACTATTAAATACTGTTTGTTCTATTAATAATAAGTGAGGTGAGCACTTGTGGAAGAGTTTAAAATTAGATCAGAGTATGAACCCAGGGGAGATCAGCCCAAGGCTATTGCTAGTTTAGCCAAGGGAATAGATGATGGGCTGAAGCATCAGACTCTACTTGGGGTAACCGGCAGTGGCAAGACTTTTACAATGGCTAACGTAATTCAGCAGGTGCAAAAGCCCACTCTGGTAATTGCCCATAATAAGACCTTAGCGGCGCAACTTTGTGCAGAGTTCAAGGAGTTTTTCCCTGAAAATGCAGTGGAGTACTTTGTGAGCTACTATGACTACTATCAACCAGAGGCCTATGTGGCTCATACTGATACCTACATTGAAAAGGATGCATCAATAAACGATGAAATTGATAAGCTGAGGCACTCGGCCACATCAGCTCTATTTGAGCGGAGAGATGTGATTATAGTGGCCAGTGTTTCCTGTATTTATGGTTTGGGTTCTCCAGAGGACTACAGGGAGCAAGTTCTGTCGTTGCGAGCAGGTAATGAGTATAGTCGTGATCAAATTTTGCGTAAACTAGTGGATAATCAGTACACTAGAAATGATGTGGCCTTTACCCGGGGAACTTTTAGAGTGCGAGGGGATGTACTAGAGATATTTCCCGCATCCCACAGTGAAAACGCAATTAGATTGGACATGTTTGGAGATGAATTAGAGCGGATTCTAGAGATAGATACTCTCACGGGAGAAATATTGGGCTCCCGCAATCACGTATCTATTTTCCCAGCTAGTCACTTTGTCACTGGAAAAGAAAAAATGGAAAAGGCTATTATCAATATTAAGGCAGAATTAGAGGAGAGACTAGTGGAGCTGAGGGGACAGGACAAGCTTTTAGAAGCCCAGCGTTTGGAGCAGCGGACAAATTACGATTTAGAGATGATGCAGGAAATGGGCTTTTGTCAGGGAATTGAGAACTACTCCAGACATCTGACAGGAAGAAAAGCTGGAGATGCCCCCTATACCTTACTGGACTTTTTCCCAGAGGACTTTTTGTTAGTTATTGATGAGTCCCATGTGACTATTCCCCAGGTTGGAGGTATGTATGAGGGGGATAGGTCTAGAAAGAGCAATTTAGTGGAGCACGGTTTTAGGCTGCCATCGGCGTTAGATAATAGGCCTCTTCGGTTTCCGGAGTTTGAGAGTAAGATGAAACAGGCTGTTTATGTGAGTGCTACCCCTGGACCCTATGAACATGAGCATCAAGAGCAGCTGGTGGAACAGATTATTCGCCCTACTGGACTGGTGGACCCGGTAATTCACGTGCGGCCAGTTAAGGGACAGATAGATGACTTAATTGAAGAGATTAAGGTGCGAACAGTTAAAGATCAGCGGGTGCTGATTACCACGTTGACAAAGAAAATGGCAGAGGACTTGACAACTTATTTGGGCGACATGGATATCAAGGTAAGATATATGCACTCGGAGATAAAAACCTTAGAGCGAATGGAGATACTGAGAGATCTGCGCTTAGGTGAATTTGACGTATTAGTGGGAATTAACTTGCTTAGAGAGGGGTTAGATTTACCCGAGGTAACTTTAGTAGCTATTTTAGATGCGGATAAGGAAGGCTTTCTGCGCTCGGAGCGATCTATGATTCAGACTATTGGTAGGGCAGCTCGAAACGTAGAGGGACAAGTTATTATGTACGCGGATAAAATGACTAACTCCATGCAACGAGCCATTGGCGAGACTAACAGAAGGCGACAAATCCAGCTTGAGTTTAATGAGAAGCACGGTATTAAGCCTCAGACTATTAAAAAGGCAGTGAGAGATGTGATGCAAGCTACCTTTGTGGCTGAAGACAAGGCGTCGTATCTGCCTCAAGGAAATGTGAGCAAAATGAAGAAACGAGAACTAGAAGAGTTAGTGGCCAAGTTGGAAAAAGAGATGAAAGAAGCGGCAAAAGAACTTCACTTTGAAAAGGCAGCTCAGTTGAGGGATGCAATGCTAGAGATTAAAGCACAATTGAGTTAGCAATTTGATTAGAGGTGTAATATTATGAGTAAAAATATGATAACCGTTAAGGGAGCGCGGGCTCACAACTTAAAAAATATAGATATTAAGATTCCACGAGATAAATTTGTAGTAGTTACAGGCCTAAGTGGATCGGGCAAATCATCATTGGCCTTTGACACTATTTACGCGGAAGGCCAAAGGCGCTATGTGGAATCTCTTTCTGCTTATGCGCGGCAGTTTTTGGGACAAATGGATAAGCCTGATGTGGATTATATTGAGGGGTTATCTCCAGCCATATCCATTGATCAAAAGACTACTAGCCGTAATCCCCGGTCAACTGTGGGAACTGTTACAGAGATCTACGATTATTTACGTTTGCTTTTTGCCAGAGTGGGAAAACCCCATTGTCCCAAATGCCATGAGCCAATTACTCAGCAGACGGTACAGCAAATGGTGGATCAGCTAAGCGCTTATGAAGAGCGAACTAAAATCCAAATCCTCAGTCCCGTAGTCAGAGGTAGAAAAGGTGAGCACCAAAAGGTGCTTGAGGACTTAAAGAAGAGCGGATTTGTGCGTGTGCGGATTGACGGTGAAGTCAGAGATTTGGGCGAGGAAATAGTGTTGGAAAAGAACAAGAAGCACACCATTGAAGTGGTAGTGGACCGAATTGTAATCAAGCCCCAAATTGAGACTAGACTGGCTGACTCCTTAGAAACAGCCCTAAAGATGTCTCAAGGGATTGTAATTGTTGATATAATAGGTCAGGGAGAATTAGTATTTAGTGAGAATTTTGCCTGTGTTACTTGTGGCATCAGCTTGGAGGAAATTGCCCCCAGGATGTTTTCCTTTAACAGCCCTTACGGTGCCTGTGATAGGTGTAGTGGATTAGGGACTGATATGGAAGTAGATGTGGATCTGGTAGTACCAGATAAAAGCAAGACTCTAGGCGAAGGTGCCATCGCGCCTTGGAGTAAAAACCGGGGTAGTGGAAGTTATTACTCTCAGTTATTGGCGACCTTAGCTGACCATTACGGGTTTAGACTGGATACACCATTTTCGCAGTTAGATCAAGAGCACAAAGATATAGTGCTCTATGGTAACAATGGGGAAAAATTGAAGTTTCAATATACAAATATGTATAATCAATTAAAAATCTACGAGACAGATTTTGAAGGAGCAGTTCCCAACCTAGAGCGACGTTATAGGGAGAGCCAATCTGATCACGCTCGAGATGAAATAGAGAGCTATATGTCCACAAAACCTTGTCAAGCTTGTGAAGGTGCTCGTTTAAAGCCAGAAAGTTTGGCAGTGAGGATGAATGACAAATCAATTCATCAGGTCACCCTAATGTCTATTGCTGAGGCTAAGGACTTTTTTGACAACCTGGATTTAACTGAACGTGAAATGATTATTGCCAAACAGGTACTCAAGGAAATCAAAGAGCGGTTGGGCTTCTTAGTGAGTGTGGGCTTAGATTATCTAACTTTAGCGCGCTCTGCAGGAACACTTTCTGGCGGGGAAGCCCAGAGAATACGCTTAGCTACTCAGATTGGATCTAGCTTGGTAGGAGTACTCTATATCTTGGATGAACCCAGCATTGGGCTCCACCAAAGGGATAATGCTAGATTGATTAAGACTCTAAAGAAACTTCGCGATTTAGGAAACACGTTGATAGTGGTTGAGCACGATGAGGATACCATGAGAGAGGCTGACCACATTATCGATATAGGTCCAGGTGCAGGTGCTAAAGGGGGAGAAGTGGTAGCCCAGGGAACATTACAGCAGATTGCCAGAGAACCTAAATCGATTACTGGACAGTATCTAACAGGAGCTAAAAAGATTGAGGTCCCAGCTGTGCGACGAGAGCCTAATGGAAAGTGGATTAAAATAGTTGGAGCTAGAGAGAACAATCTTAAAAATGTAAGTGTAGACATCCCCATGGGAGTATTCACCTGTGTTACAGGAGTTTCTGGATCGGGTAAAAGTACTCTTATTAATGAAATTCTCTATAAATCTTTGGCCAATAAACTCTATAAGGCAAAAAGCAAACCTGGAGAACACGATGATATTTTAGGTTTAGAACATTTAGAAAAGGTTATTGAGATCGATCAGTCACCTATAGGCAGGACGCCTCGCTCTAACCCAGCCACCTATACAGGGGTCTTTGACGGCATACGTGATATTTTTTCCCAAACTCCTTCAGCTAAGATGCGGGGCTATAAGCCTGGGCGCTTTAGCTTTAATGTTAAGGGAGGGCGTTGTGAAGCCTGTAAGGGTGACGGCATTATAAAAATAGAAATGCATTTTTTGCCCGATGTTTATGTGCCCTGTGAAATATGTAAAGGAAATCGATACAATAGGGAGACACTAGAGGTCAATTACAAAGGAAAGAGCATCTCTGATGTATTAAATATGACAGTGGATGAAGCAGTGGATTTCTTTGAAAATATACCTAGAATTCACCGCAAGCTAAAAACTCTTCAGGATGTGGGACTGGGTTACATTAGACTGGGGCAGCCGGCAACAACCCTTTCCGGTGGGGAAGCTCAGCGAGTAAAACTGGCTACAGAACTATCCAGGCGCTCAAATGGCAAGAGCCTTTATATACTAGATGAGCCCACCACAGGTTTACACATGGAGGATATCAATAAACTGTTAGGAGTATTGGGACGCCTTACAGATAGCGGAAATACAGTGTTGGTTATCGAGCACAATTTAGATGTAATAAAAACTGCTGACTATCTGGTAGACTTAGGTCCAGAGGGCGGAAGTGGTGGTGGAGAGATTGTAGCTACCGGTACGCCGGAACAAGTGGTAAAAAATGCAGCATCTCATACGGGAAGGTTTTTAGAACCCATACTGGTAGGTGAGGGATATGACAGTAAAGTCCAAGTTGCAGCATCTCCCTAATAGTCCTGGGGTATATCTTATGAAGGATGAAAACGGCAAAATAATATATGTGGGCAAGGCAGTTAACTTAAAAAATAGAGTGCGCTCATATTTTACTAAGGCTGGACAGCAGTCGCCTAAGGTCCAGTCAATGGTTTCTAAAATTGCAGACTTAGAATACATGGTTACAGATACTGAAGTAGAAGCGTTAATTTTGGAATGCAATTTAATTAAGAAACACCGCCCTAAATACAATGTAAGCTTAAAGGATGATAAGCATTATCCATATATTAAAGTGACCTTAAACGAGGATTTTCCTAGGGTGATAGTTACTAGAAAAGTGAAAAAAGACAAGGCTAAGTACTTTGGCCCCTATACCCGAGCGGGGTCAGTGCACGAAACCCTTAAGGTTTTGGGAAGCCTTTTTCCCTTGCGCACCTGTAAGCAACCTCAAATTCCTAAGCGGGATAGGCCTTGTCTTAATGCTCATATCGAACGCTGCCTAGCACCCTGTAGCGGTGAGGTGAGCAGAGATGAATATATGGAAATGATTCAAGAGGTCTTGCTTTTCCTAGAAGGCAGACAGGAAGGGCTAATGAAGAAGCTAGAGCAGAAAATGGCAGCAACTGCTGAAAAAATGGAGTATGAGAAGGCGGCCCAGGTGCGAGATCAGATAAATGCCTTAAGGGATATTATGGAAAAACAAAAGGTGATTTCCGCAAACCTAGATGATCAAGATGTAATAGCCATGGCTCGAGGTTTTAATGAAGCATGTGTTATTGTCTTTTTCATTAGAGGGGGAAAACTCTTGGGGAGAGATCAACACTTCCTCAGGGGCACTGAGGAGTTAAATCGAAGTGAAGTACTCACAACCTTTGTAAAGCAGTATTACAACAGAGTGGAATTCGTACCTCCCCATATTTACGTGGAAGCTGAGTTGGTAGAATCTGATCTGATTCAGGCATGGCTTACAGAGAAGCGGGGGAGAAGGGTGCATATAAAAGTTCCCCAGCGCGGGGAAAAAATAAAGCTAGTTGAAATGGCTGGTCAAAATGCCCTGATGGCCATTAAAGAAAGGGAACAATCCCTAGAGCGAAAACAAGAACTTACAACGGGAGCTGTTGAAGAGCTTCAAAAATATTTGGGATTAAAGCAAGCGCCAGTTCGTATGGAATGTTATGATATCTCCAATATTCAAGGACATCAACAAGTGGGTTCAATGGTGGTTTTTGAAAATGGGGAACCGGATAACGGCAGTTACCGTCGCTTTAAAATAAAAACTGTGGAAGGGCCCAATGACTTTGCGTCGATGACTGAGGTGCTAACTAGAAGGTTTGGGCGAGCTAGAGAAGAGCAGGAGTTAGTAGGTAGTGGGCAAATGGAATTTGCTCAGGCAAAGTTTTTGCCTTTGCCAGATTTGGTAATTATAGATGGAGGAAAAGGTCAACTTAGTGCTGCTAGAGCTGTTATGAAAGAGTTAGGCTTCTCCCACTTAGAGACCTTTGGCTTGGCTAAAAGGGAAGAAGAACTCTTTAGTGAAGGTGAAAGTGAGCCAGTAATTCTCCCCAAAAACTCGCCAGCTCTCTACCTGGTTCAGCGCATCAGAGATGAAGCCCATCGGTTTGCAATAACATTCCACCGGCAGTTGAGGGGGAAAGAAGGTCTTCTCTCTACCTTGGAACAGATACCGGGGATTGGGCCTCAAAGGAGAAAAAACTTATTAAAGGCCTTTGGGTCTATAAGTAAAATACGCAACGCTTCATTAGAAGAACTGGCTCAGGTTCCAGGAATGAATATGGCTGTAGCGGAAGAAGTGTTGGAAAAGCTTAATAAAAATAAATATAAATAAACTAAGAGGGGCTGTTAAGCCTCTCTTTTTGCAAATGATTAGTGATAAAAAGGTTTTTTTTTGGTAGTATGAATATAGAGGATTATTCAAAAATTAAAATAAGAGAGGTAAAGTAAATGAGTAAGGGAATCAGATTAATTGCAGTAGATTTAGATGATAGTTTACTAGACGATAACTTTGAAATAAGTCATGAAAATATTGAGGCAATTGAAGCAGCTAGAGATAAGGGAATAGAGGTTACCATAGCTACGGGAAGAATGTATCGCTCAGCACTGCCCTATGCTAAACAATTAAAACTGTCTCTTCCAATTGTCACATATCAAGGAGCTATGATTAAAGATTTTAGTCAAAATCAACTAATATATCATCAACCTGTTGACCTCCCCATTGCTAAGGAGATAGCTGCTGAATGTCATCAAATGGGCTTGCATTTAAACACATATATTGATGATAGTATTTATGTAGCTGAAGAAACTGAGGAGGGAAAGCAATATCAGAACATAGCAAATGTGCCTATGGAAACTGTAGGACCATTAACTGATTTTATGGAAAAGGGACCTACTAAAATGTTGGTAATTGCTCCTGAAACTAGGTTGAATGAGCTAAGCCAGAGGTGGCAACAACAGTATGAAACCAGTTTGTATTTGACAAAGTCTAAACCTAATTTTCTTGAGATAATGGATAAAAGGGTTAATAAAGGCGTAGGATTGTTAAAAGTGACCCAGGACCTGGGCATCTATAATCGAGATGAAATAATGGTTATTGGAGATAGCTACAATGATATTCCTATGTTTGAAATAGCTGGTATTAGTGTGGCTATGGACAATGCAAGGTCAGAGGTTAAAGACCAGGCAACTCATGTAACTAGAGATAATAAAAATTCAGGCGTAGCCAAAGCTATTGCAGATCTAGTTCTTTAAGTAGGATAGAGGAGGGAAGAGATGAAGGCTCTTGAGCAGGCAGTGGGAGTTGATATTGGTGGTACTAATATAAAGTTGGCATTAGTAGACAGCAATGGATCAATCTTAAACAAAGCTGTTATGGAAACAGGTAACGCTTGGGAGAGGAGCTCATTTTATCTTAAATTATACAATAAAATAGCTGAAATTTTGAAACCGGAAAGTTCATGGCAGCATATTATTGGGGTAGGAATTGGGGTACCTGGACTGGTGGATAGTGCGAGAGGGCATGTTTTTTATGCACCTAATTTGCGCTGGGATGGAATAGATTTAAAAAGAGAACTAGCCGATCATATTCCAACTTCCATAAGAATAGGGAATGATGCCAATGTTGCAACTCTCGGTGAGGCTTGGATGGGCGCAGGCGTGGGAGAAGAAAATATTGTTATGATTACCTTGGGTACTGGAGTGGGTAGCGGAGTATTGATAAATGGGCAATTATATACAGGTCAAGGAGTGGGAACTGAAATAGGACATATGGTTATAGATAGCAAAGGACCTAAATGTGTATGTGGCAGTAGAGGTTGTTTTGAAACTTTAGTGTCTGCTAAAGCTATTGCTACTCGAGCTACTGAAATTATAGGAGAACAAATCAGTAAAAAAGAATTAAAAAAGGTTTTTGCATCAGCAAAAAAAGGCGATGCTAATGCCACTAGGGTAGTGAATGAAACAGCTACTTATTTGGGAATAGGAATAGCCAATATTATAAATATTTTCAACCCTAGTAAATTGATTATAGGTGGAGGTATATCCATGGCGGGCAATGTTCTAATTGAGCCTGCAGTGGAAGTTGCTAAAGAGTATTCTTTGAAAGCAGCCCTTGAAAGAGTGACTGTGGTAAGGGCACAGTTGGGCAATGATGCCGGTGTGATTGGAGCTGGAGGACTTTTTTTAAGGGGGGAAAGTAATGACAAGAATTAATAAAGTATTGCTTTTAATTATAGATGGGATGGATACGGTGAACTTTACTATGGCTTCCACGCCCACTTTAAGTGGGTTGCATGGTAAAACAGCTGTGGGAGTTGCCCACACAGAAATTATAGGAGCAGGTGCAGCTATAACTCCTATTGCTCACGGCATGATAGGAACAGGATATAATGTCCTCGCACACAGGCCAGGCAATGCGACTGTAGGCAGGAGCTTTGACTACTATGGAAATCCTGTAGAAACAATCGGTGATGTGTGCATAAAAAATAATTATGCCACAGGAGCTGTTGGTAAAAATGAGGCCGCTATTGTACTGGGAGGCATTGATAAAGTTCAGATTTCTCGCTTGGAAAAGGACGGGATTAATGCAGGTGACCATAAGCAGGTGGCAGGACACATATTGTCTGTTTTAGAGGAGATAGACCGGGGTGTGGTAGTGGCCAACTTTGGCAAGGTTGATTTAATGGCTCATATGGGAGATGTTGTTAAGGTGATAGAGGCTGTGGAGCAGGCTGATGCAATAGTAACTAGAATAATGGAAGACATAGATTTGAGCTCAACACTAGTAGTCATAGCTTCAGATCACGGCACAAATCCTATTACAGGAAATCACAACACAGCTCCAACTCCCTTATGCTTGATTACAGACAAAATTAAGGGTAGAGTGAACTTGGGGGTTGTCCACAATATGGAGATTGCCAATACGGTAACTGCAGCTTTAGGTTTACCTAATCCTGCTCAGGCACTGGGTCGAGATTTATTGAAATTAGCTATCGGTGAAACTGATGATCACAACTACCAGATTGAAATGAAAAAACAGCTAGACAAACTGTGGCAAAGCCAAGAGCAAAGACATGAGCATGTAGAAAAATAGGAGGAATACAATGGAATTTTTTGCAGACCTACATTGTCATACAGTGCACAGTGATGGAAAAAACACAGTAAACCAAATGGTAGCTACAGCTGAACAAAAGGGATTAAAAAGATTGGCAATAACAGATCACGGTCCCAATAACATTGGCACAGGGGTAAAAAGTGAAGCTGTTTATAAAGAGATAAAAAAACAAGTAGAAGATATTAATAAGAATAGGGAAAACGGTGTGGAAGTGTGGGTAGGAGCTGAAGCTAATGTGTTAGACCTAAATGGGGCTATTGATATTTCGGCGACTACTGCTGCTCAGTTAGACTGGCTAATCGTAGGCCTTCACCCCTACAGTCGCCCTACCTCCTTTGAAGGTGTGCTCAAATTATCCTTGCTCAATCAGATAGCAAAGGTGAGCAGTATGGCAAGAGATAAGGCTCGAACTATAAATACTAAGGCATTAACAGAGGCGTTATACTCTAACCTAGTTGACTGTGTATCTCACCCTGACTTGCAGATGGCAGTAGATATAGAGGAAGTGGCTAAGGTATGTGCTAAAACAGACACAGCCTTTGAAATTAACTGCGGCCATAGCTATCAGCAGGTTGAGGAAATAAAAAAAGTAGCAGCTCAAGGAGTTAACTTTGTGGTCAATAGCGATGCACACACTGTAGATACTTTAGGTGAATTAGATTTTGGAGGGGCACTTCTAACTCAAGCAGGAATAGAACCTGAAAGGGTGATTAACGCCCTAAATTAGTTATAGGGGGATTAAAAATGGTCGGAAAACCTGAAGATATTGAACTAGTAATTGTTACAGGACTGTCTGGAGCAGGCAAGACTCAAGCAGTGTGGAGTCTTGAGGATTTAGGCTTTTTTTGTGTAGATAACTTACCACCCACATTTATACCTAAGTTTGCAGAACTTTGTTTACAGTCCCAGGGAAAAATCAATAGGGTTGCGCTTGTGATAGATATTCGTGGTGGGGAGTTTTTTAGTGCCCTCTTTGAAGCATTGGCTCAATTGGATAAACAAAATTTTAAATATCAGATTTTGTTTTTAGATGCTTCAGATCAGTGTTTAGTTAGGAGATTTAAAGAATCTAGACGCAGACACCCGCTATCAGAAGAAGGAGCAGTACTAGATGGGATTACAGAAGAGCGGCATCGCTTAGAGGAATTAAAGGGGAGAGCTGATAAAATAATAGATACTACTGATATGACAGTAGGTATTTTTAAAAAACAAATAAAAGAGATATTTCAAGAAAAGAATAAGAAAAAGCAACTTAGTGTAAATATCGTGTCTTTCGGTTTTAAATATGGTGTTCCCATTGATGCAGACCTGTTAGTAGATGTGAGATTTTTGCCAAACCCCTTTTATATTGATGAGCTAAGACTTCTCACAGGAACCCATGAGGCGGTACAGCAGTATGTTTTGGATTCGCCTGGAGCTATTGAGTTTTTGGAGAAGTACAAGGATTTGGTACTCTTTTTATTGCCAAATTATATTATAGAGGGCAAGACTAGTATAGTTATTGCTGTAGGATGCACAGGAGGACAACACAGATCTGTTACGTTAGCTTGTAAGCTAGGCCAAATTATTGAGGCGGAGGGATATAGCGTTAATTTGCGGCATAGGGATGCAGCAAGAAATGTGGCCTTATTGGAGCGGAAAAAATGATTAACAATCTTAAGTGGCTACTACCTGGTCTGAAGGTGAAGCGATGGCTGTTTTTTGCAACTGCGGGAATAATAGCAATAGCTACTGGACTTGCTGTGATTGCAGACATTGGAATAGACTTTGCAGTTTACCTAAAGGAATCATCGTCTATCTTATTAGGCTTAATTGCTATTATAATAGGTCTTCTAATGGTGGTAGTTGGGCTCAGGAAAACGGTGCGTTCTATTCTCAGTGTAATAGTCCCTTTAAATGAGAATAAATTAGTAGATACGGTTTTTGCTAAGAGAAATTTAAAAAAAGGACCTAAAATAGTCACAATAGGGGGAGGTACCGGATTATCGGTGCTGTTAAGGGGATTAAAGAGTTACACTAGTAATATTACTGCCATTGTAACTGTTTCAGATGATGGAGGAAGCTCTGGAAGGCTCAGGGGAGAGCTGGGAATTTTACCACCCGGTGATATTAGAAACTGTTTGGTGGCATTAGCTGATACAGAAACACTAATGGATGATATTTTTAATTATAGATTTAATGAAGGAGCTGGACTAAAAGGACATAATCTAGGAAACTTGCTTTTAGCAGCCATGACTGACATATCGGGAGATTTTAATAAGGCAACTCAAGAGCTCAGTCGGGTTTTGGCAATTAGGGGAAAGGTATTACCTTCTACTTTGAGCAATGTGACTCTTAGTGCAAAATTAGCATCGGGTAAGATAGTGCGCGGTGAGACTTATGTGGGTAAAACTAGTGGCAATATAGAAAAAGTTTATTTGGAGCCCATGGATAGTGAACCATTACCGGAAGCAGTGAAGGCCATTATGGAAGCAGATATGATCGTTTTAGGTCCTGGTAGCCTCTATACTAGTGTGATTCCCAACCTATTAATAAAAGACTTACTTACAGCATTAAAGAAAACTAAGGCGCCTGTTGCATATGTCTGTAATGTGATGACCCAGCCTGGGGAAACTCAGGGATATACAGCACTACAGCACCTAAAAGCTATAGAAGCCCATGGAGCAAGAGGACTAATAAATTATATGATAGTAAATGACGCTCCCATTTTATTAGAGATGCTAGAAAAATATGAGGAAAAAGGCGCTACACCAGTTGTGGTAAAGGAAGATTTAATCAATAGAAAAGGTGTTGAAGTTGTAAAAGCCAGTTTAGTAGACCAGGAGGACTTGGTTCGCCATGACAGCGATAAACTGGCTAGGGTTGTACTACAGACGATTTTTAGAATAAAGTCTAATTCAGAAAAAGTTAGGCTTTTTGATATCTACTTAAATGAAAAAATAAAAGATTTATCTGATTAAGAGAAGGCAATAAGTGAAATAATATAAATAATAGGAGTGGAGAAATATGTCTTTTTCAATAAAGACTAAAAATGAGTTGGCAAGAATAACTCCAGAAAATGTGTGCTGTCAATTAGCAGAGCTAGGCGCCATGATAAGAATGGATGGAACTATTAAAATATCACCAGGCAAAGGATTATCACTGCAAGTGGTAACCGAAAGTGCTCCTGCTGCACGAAAAGTATTTAAGTTGCTTAAGGAACTATTTCAGGTTCCAGGGGAAATAATAGTACAACGAAAAAATCGGCTAAAAAAGAATAACGTTTACGTAGTCAATATACCCTCTCAACCAGAAGTGAAAAACATATTAGACAAACTGGGAATCATGGATGCTAATTACAACATTAATCCAGAGATAAGAAAGGACTTAATTGACAGTGAATGTTGCCAGAGGACGTACTTACGAGGGGTCTTCCTGGGAGGTGGATCGGTTAATAATCCTGAGGGTACATACCATCTGGAGATAATAACAGCTGATCAAATTCATGGTTTGCAGATCTCTAATCTAATAAATAATTTTGATTTAAATGCAAAGCTAGTTAGTAGAAAAAAGTGGTGGGTAGTATACATTAAAGGAAGTGAACAAATAGCTGGTTTTTTGAGTTTAATTGGTGCTCACACAGCTATGTTGGACTTTGAAAATGTAAAAGTATATAAAGATATGAGAAATAAGGTCAATAGACTAGTAAATTGTGAAACAGCTAATCTGACCAAAACAGTAGATGCTGCTTTGAGACAGGTAGAGTGCATAAATTCTATTTCTAGAACTATTGGTCTGGACAAGCTTTCGCCGGGCTTGCAGCAAATAGCCAAGCTGCGCTTAGAATACCCCGATACTAGCTTAAAGGAGTTGGGGGAAATGTGTGAACCCCCTGTGAGTAAATCGGGGGTAAATCACAGAATGAGGAAAATAGAAAAAATGGCGGAGGATTTTAAAAAAAGAAAGTAGCAAAAGGGGAAATCCTATGCGAGAGTTAGATGTTGATAGTTTTGAAAACGATAACGCCCTGGGTAAGTGGCCTCAAAAAGCGGGGTACTTGCGCACTATTAAAAACTTTTTAGTAATTCAAATTGGGAGGTATTGTCCTTCCATGAAGTTTAAGCGGTGGCTTTACACAAAGTTACTGGACATGAAAATAGGTCAAGATACATGCATTGGGTTGATGGGCATGGTAGATATTTTTTTCCCAGAGAAGATTACAATAGGAAAGAGAGTGGTAGTGGGATATAATGCCACTATTTTGACCCATGAAGTTACCCCTGACCAATTTAGAACGGGAAATGTTGTGATTGGAAACCGGGTATTAATTGGTGCCAACAGCACTATACTCCCCGGCGTCAAAATAGAAGATGGGGCAATTATCGCAGCAGGAGCTGTGGTAACTGAGGACGTGCCTCAAAACACAATGGTAGGTGGAGTGCCTGCAAAGCCCATAAAAAAGTTGATGCACTATGAGGGGGATGGGGGGAGAAAAATTGTCTTACCTATGGTATGATCTTTTAGAAAATCCTACAAGACCAATATATTTAAAGTTACTATTGATTGTAAATGTTCCAGGCTCAGTATTAGGCTATCTTTGGTATGAGAACCACTTGCGAAGTACAGAAATAATCTACTGGCCCTTTGTTCCAGATAGTCCCTTAGCCACAACTATTTTTTCTATAGTGCTATTTACTTTGCTGTATTCAGAAGGAAACTCTAGTCTTCACAAATTATTTCAGTTGTTAGCCTATACTGCTGTGGTAAAGTACGGCATATGGGCTATTTTTGTTTTGTCACTAAATTGGATGACCGGTGGTTCCATGGTATTGATGGACTGGGTCCTGTGGTTTTCCCATTTAGGAATGGCTATTGAAGGGATAATTTTTTGGCGCAAATTAGTATATGAGCAGATTCATGCTTATGGGGTATGGGTATGGATGTACATTAACGACTATATGGATTACTGGGTAGGACTGCACCCCTACTTGCCAAATTACGACCACAGAGGAACGGTGCTATTGTTCACAGTGGGACTAACTACAACTGTGGGTTTTATTGCCAGAAGAAAAAGTAGCCTGCCCACTTAGTCCATGGGTTATTAGGCGCATTAAAATGCATAAAGATATACTACCTGATATGGAAGGAATATCTCACTAAAAAGTCGAATTTCTTATAAAGAGATTTCCTTCTGAATTGTACAAAAAAATTGAGGGAGTGGGAAGCATGAAACTGGGTTTTGGATTAAATGTTGAACAAACCCAAAAGTTAATCATGACCCCTGAGTTGCGCCAGGCCATAACAGTGCTGCAGTTATCTTCGCTAGAATTGGTGGATTATGTGGAACAAGAGCTACAGGAAAATCCACTATTAGAGGTCAAAGAAGAACAGCTAGAAGGGGAACATAAGGAAAAGCCCGAAGATGAGCGCTTTGATTTGGATTGGCAGGAGTATTTTACAGATCGCAGTGACTTAGGATATGTAAAATCGCCCCGAGGGAGTGAAGAAAGAGAAAACTTTTCTTGTGAAAACTTTTTGAGCACTATGCCTACCTTACAGGAACACCTGAATTTTCAATTGAGCCTGTCTAATATTTCAGAGCTTGAGAGAAGAATAGGGGAATTTCTTATTGGCAATACTGATAGCTATGGCTATGTTCAAGTATCAGTAGAGGAAGCGGCTAGATATTTTTGCGTCTCTGAAAATGAGGTAGAGAAGGCCTTATTTATTATACAGAGCCTAGAGCCGCCAGGGGTTGGTGCTCGGAATTTAGCAGAGTGCTTGATCCTTCAATTAGACCATATGGGGAGGAAAACAGAGCTCTTAGAGAAACTTATCAAAGACCATTTGGAAGATGTGGCTGCAGGGAGATATAATAAGCTCAGTCAATTATTGGGATTGAGTGCAAAAGAAATTCAAGAAGAAGCGGACATTATCAAGACTTTAGACCCTAAGCCAGGAAGGGAGTTTGCCAGCCACAATCAGGTCAGATATGTGGTGCCAGATGTGGTAGTTGAACGGGTGGGTAGAGAGTTTGTGGTATTGGTAAACGATGTGACTACACCTAGATTAATGATAAACAACAATTACAAATCAATTATAAAACAGGAGCAGGGAGACTATAGCGCCAAAAAATTTCTAGAAGAAAAGCTAAATTCTGCATCCTGGCTAATCAAAAGTATTGAACAGCGCAGATTAACTATGTATAAAGTTGCCAGCACAATAGTAGACTTACAGAGAGATTTCCTTGATAAAGGGATACGATATTTAAAACCTATGACATTAAAACAGGTAGCAGACATAATTGAGATGCACGAATCAACTGTAAGTAGAGCCACAGCAAATAAATATGTTCAGACACCACAAGGGATATTTGAGCTAAAATACTTTTTTGGTAGTGGAGTCACCAGCAGTCAAGGGGAGACTACATCGGCTGAAGGAATAAAGAAGATGCTCCAGGAATTGATTGAAGGGGAAAATAAAAATAAGCCCTACAGTGACCAAAAATTAGCAAAGCTCTTAGAGGATAAAGGAATAAAAATATCGCGACGTACTGTGGCAAAATACAGGGATGGTTTAGGCATTCCTAATACGGTGCAGAGAAAGAGGTTCTAATAGTGCAAGAGGGGAAGGGCATACTAATTGGACATCGAGGTAGTGCAGGGCTTTTTCCAGAAAACACCCTAGTGGGTTTTAAGCGTGCCCTAGGACTAGGGGTTCGAGCATTTGAATTTGATGTTCAATTATCCCATGATGGTGTACCTGTACTCTGTCATGATAGTACGGTGGATAGAACTACTGATGGGACTGGAAGGGTAGCTGATTATACTTGGGCTCAGTTGCAACAACTGGACGCAGGCAGCTGGTTTGCAAAAGAATACTCTGAAGAGTCTGTACCGAGCTTAGAGCAGGTACTAAATTTGCTGAGTGGTTATAAAAATGATGGGTTGCTAGTTAATATTGAACTGAAGAATGGTCCGGTATTTTATAGTGGCTTAGACCAAGCAATTTTGAATTTAATTAATCAGTTTGATATATATGATTGTACTATTATCTCATCATTTGATCACATGGCACTGAAGAAAATCAGGGAGTTAGATGCAGATGTGAAAGTAGGGGTTATAACAGCATCAGGAATAATAAACCCAGTAGAGTATATGGTGAGGTGTAAAATTGACAGTTACTCCTATCACCCTTTGTGGTATTTTGTTACAGAGAAGTTAATTGTTAATTGCAAAGAAAAGGGTATTAAAGTTTATCCCTATACGGTTAATGACAAGAAGGAAATAAATCAACTATGGGATTGGGGAGTAGACGGAATAATTACAGACTATCCAGTTACTTAGGAGGTTTAGATATTGAAAAAGATAAGTCTTGATTACAGCAAAGCCATTCCATTTATTAAAGAGCAGGAATTAGGTTTCATGGAAGACATGGTAAAGCTAGCTCACCAAAAATTGCACCAAAGAGAAGTTCCAGGTTCAGAATATACTGGCTGGCTTGACCTGCCTCAAAGGGTTGAGCAAGATGAATTCAAGAGAATCAGGGAGACGATAAATAGGCTCTCTCAAAAGGCAGAAGTATTAATTGTAATTGGAATTGGGGGGTCCTATCTAGGTGCTAAATCAGCTATAGAGTTGTTGGGACACACCTATAGAAACCAGATGGGGCAAGGTATGGAAGTTTATTTTGCCGGAACCAATATTAGCTCTACCTATTTAGCGGATCTTTTAGAGCTGGTAAAAGATAAAGAAATTGCGGTTAATGTAATCTCCAAGTCGGGGACTACACTAGAGCCGGCAATTGCCTTTAGAGTTTTTAGAAGAATGTTAGAAGAGCGGTACGGTGAAGAAGGTGCCCGAGGTAGAATAGTGGCAACAACAGATGCTAGCAAAGGAGCACTTAAGCAATTAGCTGAAGAGAAGGGCTATGAGACTTATGTGGTTCCCGATGATGTGGGAGGCAGGTATTCAGTTTTAACTCCAGTGGGTCTGCTGCCTATAGCTGCAGCGGGTATAGATATTGAAGAAGTAATTGATGGAGCTAAGGCAGGAATAGATTTATTTTCTCGGGAAGCCCTTGCAGATAATGACTGTTATTGTTATGCAGCCTTGCGCAATATATTATACAATAAAGGAAAAAGTGTGGAGTTGCTAACCAGTTATGAGCCAGCTTTATCTTACTTTGCCGAATGGTGGAAACAATTGTTTGGAGAAAGTGAGGGAAAAGAACACAAGGGCTTATTTCCAGCCAGTGCTAACTTTTCCACTGACCTACACTCTTTAGGCCAATACATTCAAGATGGGCGCAGGAATTTATTTGTGACTACTATGTGGGCTGAAGAAGCTAGGCGAAAAGTGCTTGTACCAGATATTGCTGACGGAGATGATGGTTTAGATTATCTGGTAGATAAAGAGCTTCACTATATTAATGAAATGGCCTGCAAGGGAACCATTATGGCTCATAGTCAAGGAGGAGTACCCAACTTAAAGATTGAAATACCCAAATTGACACCATTTTACTATGGCCAATTGGTATACTTTTTTGAGAAGGCTTGTGCTATTAGCGGCTATCTGTTAGGTGTAAATCCCTATGATCAACCAGGGGTTGAAGCGTACAAAAAGAATATGTTTAACCTGCTAGGAAAGCCAGAATAGAGATGCAATAAAAAACTAGAGTGGAGTTATCTCCACTCTAGTTTTTTCATTAAGTATCTACTGAACCCATTCTTGAACTTTGTCTTGGTTTTCATCTACCCAAATTCGAGCAGACTCTTTTGGATCCATGCCATCTGAATTCATGTCCATTACTGTAGCAAGGTCGGCATCTTCTAAATAAAAGTTGTCAATGATATTAAATGCGTTTGGTGCGTTCTCAGCGAGATCTAACCGCGTAATTGTATGAGTATCTTCAGCTGCGCCAAATTCTCCTAGTGGGTCGTCTAAGAACTTAAGATCCCAACGGCCAAACTTCCAGTGAGGCGCCCAACCTGTAACAATAACCTCTTCTTCATGGGTAATTGCATCTTGCAGAGATGCAGCCATAGCAGCATCGCTACCGTCAAGCAACTCATAATCTAAATCATAAGCTTCGATAGCATTTTTAGCAGCGCTCATTACACCAGCACCTGGATCAATACCGATAATACGATTATCAGCTTGTCCATCTAGGTCTTCAATAGAATCTACATCCATGTATGCAGGAACTACTAGACCAATTTTAGCCTCGCCACCGTAGTTAGAGCCACGGTTATCTACCTGATCTCCCACTTGGTCCATGTAAGCTTCGTGAGTGAATGGCAACCAAGCTGCAGTAGTTGCATCAATATCTCCGTTTGCTAATCCTTCATAAAGAAGTGCTGCACTTGGCTCAATTAAATCAACCTCGATACCTGCATCTTCAAGTGCTGCCTGCAGTACATGCGTACTGGCAATTGCACAGTCCCAAGTTACATAACCAAGAGTTATAGATTCTTGATCAGTAACATCTTCCCCTTCTTCAGGGGTGCACCCTACGGTTACAAGTGTCAGTAGGGCAACCATAAAAATTGCTAAAAATGTCACCTTTCGCATGTTGTTCATGCAAAAACCCTCCCTAAGAATATGTTTTATTTTTCTTGGCTAACCTGCATCAAAAAAAATTCATACCTGTAATCGCTGAGTACCATGCCAAACCTCACGGCCTAGTCCTCCAGCCTCAAACATAGCAGATTTTGCCATCATTGCTAATGGTAACATAATTGTTTGGTTAAATCTAGTCATAATTGGAGGCATTTTCAAAGATAGTTTGTATGTGTTTATCTGAATTTCTTCAGGGGCCCTTATTAGAGCAATTCTATCCACAAGAATAATCATATAGATGGCTCTTAGGCAAGGAGGCGTTCTTGAGAAAACCAGAATTTAAATGCAGAAAATACTAGGCAAATTAATTCGCCTAGTATTCCTTTATGTGTGCCCGGCACGGGCGGTAACTTGGCGGTGAAAGTCCGCTGTGGGCTTGGTAGTGGGAACCACTAGCCAATGACAAGGGTGTCCATCG
>NZ_JBNPXS010000027.1:0-41215 GCF_050433185.1 Desulfitispora alkaliphila | reverse complement strand
ACACCCTTGTCATTGGCTAGTGGTTCCCACTACCAAGCCCACAGCGGACTTTCACCGCCAAGTTACCGCCCGTGCCGGGCACACATAAAAAAAAAAAAAAGCCAATAACTTTTAGTTATGGCTTTTTTCCGTATTGTTTTTTTCCTGCTCTCTCATAGCAGCTTTTCTAGATAGGTTGACGCGTCCTTGCTTGTCTATCTCAGTTACCTTAACTAAGATTTCATCTCCAACCTTTACTACATCTTCAACCTTTTCCACTCTGTCTTCTGCTAACTGAGATATGTGTACAAGGCCTTCTTTGCCTGGTAGAACTTCTACAAATGCTCCAAAGTTCATTATTCTCATAACCTTACCCATATACAGCTTGCCTACTTCCACGTCTACTACTAAGTCTTCAATCATTTTTAGTGCTTTGTTTCCAGCTTCAACATCAGCAGCTGCAATATAAACCTTACCGTCATCTTCTATATCTATTTTTACACCTGTTTCATCCACAAGCTTTTTGATTGTCTTTCCACCAGGTCCAATTACATCTCTAATCTTATCTGGATTGATGTACATAGACATAATTCTAGGTGCATATTGAGATAAGTCAGACTTAGGCTCAGCGATTACCTTTAGCATCTCACCTAAGATATGCATTCGACCCGCTTTCGCCTGCTCTAGTGCTCTTTGAAGTAATTCTCTACTCAAGCCATCAATTTTTATGTCCATTTGAATTGCTGTAATACCCTTTTTTGTTCCCGCTACTTTGAAGTCCATATCTCCAAGAGCATCTTCTACACCTTGAATATCTGTCAAAATAGCTATTTGATCACCTTCTTGGATCAACCCCATAGCTACTCCAGATACAGGTGCCTTAATAGGTACTCCAGCATCCATCAATGAAAGAGTACTACCACAAACACTGCCCATTGATGTAGACCCATTAGAGCCTAAGGCCTCAGAAACTAATCTCAGTGTGTATGGGAAGTCTTCTTCTGACGGAATCATTGGCTCTAGCGCTCGCTCAGCTAAGATACCATGCCCAATCTCTCTTCTTCCAGGACCCCGCATTGGTCTAGCTTCCCCTACACTAAAGGGTGGGAAGTTGTAGTAATGCATATACCTTTTTGATTCTTCTATCCCTAGTCCGTCTACTATTTGCTCTTCACCAATAGCGCCTAAAGTAGCTACAGTTAGTATTTGCGTTTCCCCTCTGGTAAATAGACCTGAACCATGAGTCCGAGGTGTAATTCCAACTTCACATCTAATTGGTCTCACTTCATCATGGGCTCTTCCGTCTACTCTCATTTTCTGCTCTAAGGTCATCTTGCGCATGTTTTCCTTTTCAAGCTTACCAATAATGCTCTTTATATCCTTTTCCTGCTCAGGAAACTCCTCAGCTAGCTCTTGAACTAATTCCTTTTTGACTCCAGTAATGTGTTCATCTCTAGCTTGTTTCTTAACCTTGTTTTCAGCACAATATACGATAGCATCTTTAATTTTATCGTTAGCAACTGCCTTAACTCGCTCTTCTAGCTCCTCGTTAACAGCATCCACTACTGCTTCAGCCTTTTCCTTAGCTAGATTAACTTCTAATGCTTGGGTACGATACTCATCCTGAAAACTAACAATCCTCTTGATTTCTTCGTGACCAAACATGATTGCCTCTAAAATTACTTCTTCTGATAACTCTTGAGCTCCTGCCTCAACCATTAGAACTGCATCTGCTGTCCCTGCTATAGTTAAGTTCAGTTCACTTTCTGCCGCCTGTTCAACTGTTGGGTTTATTACGTATTCGCCACCTACTAGACCAACTGTTACTGCTCCTATAGGCCCTTGGAAGGGGATGTCCGACAGAGTTAGAGCAAAAGATGCACCAACCATAGCTACAACATCTGGTGAGCTGTCTTGATCTACTGATAAAACAGTAGCGACAATATGTACATCATTTTTGTACCCTTTTGGGAAAAGTGGCCTAATAGGTCTATCAATCAATCTTGAGGACAAGACTGCTTTCTCACTAGGTCTTCCTTCCCTTTTCATGAACCCTCCTGGTATTTTACCTACTGCATATAACCTTTCCTCATAATCCACAGTCAATGGAAAAAAGTCAATTCCCTCTCTCGGCTCCTTAGATGCAGTAGCCGTTACAAGTACCATTGTGTCTCCATAACTTACAACCGCTGAACCATTAGCTTGATTTGCAAGCTTTCCTGTTTCAACCTTTAACTGCCTTCCACCTAGTTCTATGCTTTTAACCAATGGCTCGTTAAAATAACTCATATAATAACTTAACCTCCTATCTTGGTATAATTCACAATACTTTTCTACATATTGTTTAGTATTTCCTTCTTTACCTATAAATAAAACTAAAAGAAAGAGCGGATTTTAATCCGCTCTTTACTCTTATCGTCTCAAGCCAAGCTTTTCAATTATTTGACGATATCTTTCGATATCAGACTTTTTAAGGTAATTTAATAAACCACGTCTTTGACCAACCATTTTTAAAAGACCACGTCTTGAGTGGTGATCTTTCTTATGAGTTTTTAAGTGCTCAGTCAAATAAGTAATTTTTTCCGTTAATATAGCTACCTGTACTTCAGGAGATCCTGTGTCACTATCGTGTAGCTTGTACTTTTCAATTACTTCTTTTTTACTGTCTGAATTTAGAACCATGTTTTTCACCTCCTTAAAATGTTAACCCCAAAAGCCAAGTCTACCGCCGGAGATACGAATAACCTAGCAAATGGTTTTACTTGCCAATCACTGTTATAACCAGTCTCCCCGAAGGGATGTCTTTAGCTACTATATCAAATATCCTGCCAGACTTGCTTATAAATCCCCTAAACCTTGTTGCTGTAGGTATCTGGCCAGGCAATTCGCTAGCAGCTTTATAGATGTCTTCCATTGTTATTTTCTCTTGCCGCAAGTCCTTAAGCCTCTTTTTTGCGTGCTGAGTCACAATGATTCTCACTTTAGCTACCCCGCTAGCAAGATTTTTGGTCTATTTGACCAAAATCCTCTTCTGCAAGGATAGTATAAAGCGCATCTTGAAATGCCTGAACTGAAGGTTGCTCTAGTTTACTTGACTGGTAAAAGGCCTCGAGTTCCTCTTTTAAAGCAAGGAAGTTATCACTGATGCATATATTTGCAATGAGATGCACATATTTTTTCATTTCCTCGTGACTGGCATCAATAGCAGGCTCTGTCATAATACATCCTCCCTTGACATCAGTAGTTTACCACATAAAAATAATAATGTAAATCTAGTTAGTAAACTTTATTTGCAAATCCCTCAGAATATACCTCTGTTTCAAAAAAACTTATGGTAGCATTTATATCTTCATTAATTTTATCTACTAGTGCAGTTAAATTATCAAATTTTTGCTCATTGCGAATCTTTTTGAAAAGTTGTACAGTAATTTTTTTATTGTATAAGTCCAGCTTAACCTGGGGAATATGCACTTCTACTCTCAATGAAGATCTGTTTGTCACCGTAGGTCTAAGACCAATATTTAATACTCCAATATACTCTTTTTCCTGAATAAACACTTTTACTGCGTATACGCCTCTGCCTGGAATCAATATGTTGGAGTCAATGTCCATATTAGCAGTGGGAAAACCAATTTTTCTTCCCAATTTATCGCCGTGAACAACAGGCCCTTCCAAAATAGGAAAGTATCCTAGAAGTTTACTAGCATATTCTACATCCCCATCTATAAGCAGCTTGCGAATTTTGCTACTGCTAACTACCTCATCTTTGTATTTAATGGGCTCAATCACATCTACACCAAAATTATTTTGGCTACCAATTGTTTGTAACATTTTCCAATCGCCACTACCCTTGTAACCAAAATGGTAATTAAATCCCACAACAATCCTCTTTAAGTCAAGTTTTTGTAAAAGCATTTCCTCTACAAATTGATCGGCTTCCACTCTAGAAAAGGACTCATCAAATTCCTGAAGCACCACTGCTTTAATACCCATTCTTTCAAGCATCTTGAGCTTTTGTTCAGTTGAAACTATTAATCCAGGCAAATTACCCGCTCTCAGGATGCTCATAGGATGAGGGTCAAAAGTATATACCATTGGTGTTCCATTGCACTCCCGGGCCCTTGAAATCGCCATTTGAATTAACTCTTGGTGCCCCAAGTGCAGTCCATCAAAGTTTCCAAGTGCTACACATGCTCTTTTGAAATCTACTTTTTCCTTTAGACTGCGCAGAACTTCCATAGGCAATTACCCCTTAACCGATAAATTTTATCATTTTCAAACTTGAATAGTTGCTGTTTTCTTTTATCTCACCAACACCAAGAAAATTGTTGCCTTGGTCATAAACCCTTACCATCTTATCCAAAGGAAGATTTTGTTTTAGCTTCACTACAACCCCGTTGCTAATTTTTTTGAGTTCTTCATCATTACCAACTATGTAAGCCGGATATTCCTCCAAGCCTTTATCTATGGAATTTCCTAGTACATTAAAATTTAGACCTTCTTCATAAAAGCGCTCTAGAGTCACTGAGTCTTCAATTCTAAAGCTACCTGACCTAGTTCTTATAAGAAAGGACATGGTTCCACCGCAGCCTAACGCTTTTCCAATATCGTGACATATTGTTCTCACATAAGTCCCCTTGGAACAGTTCACATCAAATAAAATGCGAGTTAAACCACCGTCAGATTTTATTTTTAAGATTGTTAGCTTAGATATAAATATTTTTCTTCCAGGTTTAGTTATTTGCTTACCTTGACGCGCTAGCTTGTATAAGGGGGTTCCCTCATGCTTAACAGCTGAATATGCAGGGGGTATTTGGATAATCTCACCTTGATATTCATGAAAGGCTGTCTTTATTTCTTCCTCGGTAATACCATTTGTGTTTATTCTTTGCAAGATTTCCCCTGTAGTATCTTGGGTATCAGTTTCAATTCCCAGTACCATTTCACATCTATAAGCCTTGTCCTTCTCAGTTAAGTACTCTAGCATTCTTGTGCCTTTCCCGACCCCTAAAACTAATACTCCTGCCGCTGCCGGGTCCAGTGTTCCTGCATGTCCTACCTTTTTAGTCTTTAATTGTTTGCGAATAAAACCCACCACATCATGGGAGGTCATGCCCGGAGGCTTTAAGCAATTTAACAACATATCCATCATAGCTTGTCATCCTATCTGGCCACCATTTTTTGCGCTTCAGCAATTACTTCTGCAACAGCTTTTTCTAGAGCTCCATTAATTTTGCATCCAGCTGCCCTTTGGTGTCCCCCACCGCCAAACTTAGATGCTAATTGGTTAACATCCATATCTCCCTTTGAGCGAAAGCTAATTTTAACTACGCCCGGGGTCATCTCAGTAAATAAAATTCCAATCTTCACACCAGCTACTGATTTAGTATATCCCACAAGACCTTCTATGGCGCTGGTATCTTTATAATTAAACTCTTCTATCAATTCGTGCTTTAGTTTAATCCAGCATATTTGCCCATCATCAGTTCTATCTATTTGTGCTATTGCTTTAGCCAAAAAACAGATATTCTCAAACTCTACTGTCTCATATACACTTTCATTTATCACATCTAAGTTAGCTCCCAAATCCAATAGCTCACTAGCAATTCTAAGGGTTTTACCAGTAGTGTTTTGATATCTGAAGGAACCCGTATCCGTCATTATAGCCGTATATATAGCTGTAGCTATGTGTTGATCAATTTCCACATTGAGCTCCTGCAGAAGGTAATAAACTATTTCTCCAGTAGCACTGGCGTGGGGATCGATTAAATTGAGCTCCCCATAGCTTGTGTTACTTATGTGGTGATCTATATTAACTATAGGCTTTTCTTTTGCTATCTCACTAAACTCCGATGCTAGCGTTTCTCCCACACGACTTGAATCAGTGCAATCCAAGTAAACAGTTACTCTTTTAGAGTTATGCTGTTCTAGGGTGTTTGCAATAGGTATTCTGTCAGTCATGAAATCATATTTACTTGGTGTTAGATCGCTGTTGATAAGAATTACGTCTTTACCCATATTTTGCAATGCTAAACCTAAGCTAATCATTGAACCTATATTATCCCCATCAGGACTCACATGGGATACTAATGTAAAGTAATGATTTTCCTTAATGCATTCTACTATGGATGTCAGATCATTTTTCATTATCTTCACCTTTAACTTTATCTAGTAACTTGTTGATTTTTTCTCCGTATGTTTGAGAATCGTCTAGTTTAAAGTGTAGCTCTGGAGCATATCTTAGTCTAATCCGCTTTGCCAGCTCAGATCTAATATATCCACTGGCTTTCCCCAGAGCTTGCTTGCAGCCCTCTATATCTTTTTGTCCCAACGTGCTGATGTAGATATTTGCATGTCGCAAATCATTAGTAACTTCCACATCTGTTATTGTTAAGGTTCCGATTCTAGGATCCTTGGCCTCTTCTCTTACTATTTGTGCTATTTCTTTTTTTATTTCTCCTGCAACGCGATGAGCCCGATGTGTGGCCATTTTAACCCCTCCATTTACAGTTCCCTTTTTACCTCCTCAAAGGTATAAGCTTCAATTTCGTCGCCTTCTTTGATGTCATTAAAGTTCTCAACACCAATTCCGCACTCATATCCTTGGACGACCTCTTTAGCGTCATCTTTAAATCTCTTCAGGGAATCGATGTCTGATTCGTGGATTACCACGCCATCTCTAATTACTCTAACTTTTGAGCTATTAGTTATTTTACCATCGATCACATAGCATCCTGCTATAGTTCCAGCTTTTGGAACCTTGAATGTAGCCCTTACTTGTGCTCGACCTTGAACAACTTCTTTTATATCTGGATCAAGTAATCCTGACATTGCTTTTTTCACGTCTTCAATGGCATCATAAATAACTCTATATAGTCTTATATCTATACTCTCTTTTTCAGCAGCTTTTCTTGTATTAGCATCTGGCCTCACATTAAAACCGATAATAATCGCGCTTGATGCTGTAGCTAACATAACATCAGTTTCTGTTATATTTCCCACACCGGTGTGAATAATGCTAACTCTTACTTCATCAGTATCAAGTTTTTCAAGTGACTGTCTTAATGCTTCAACAGATCCCTGAACATCTCCCTTAATTATGATATTTAAGTCTTTAATGTTTCCTTCTCCCACTTGCTTAAATAAGTCATCTAGGGAAACGCTGCTTTTTCGTTTTTGAATTTCTTCTTTCTTTATGTGAATTTTCTTTTCAACTATACTTCTTGCAATCTTTTCTTCAGAAAATACCGTAAAAGTCTCTCCTGCTTCAGGTACATCTGATAGTCCTAATACTTCTACTGGATATGAAGGTCCAGCATTTTTTACCCGCTTTCCAGCATGGTCCATCATGGCTCTCACTTTACCGTAAGATAGTCCTGCTACTAAAATATGACCTACATTGAGAGTTCCTCTCTGTACGATAACTGTGGCTACAGGCCCCCTGCCTTTGTCAAGCTTTGCCTCAACTACAACCCCAGTTGCTAAGCGATTAGGGTTAGCCTTAAGTTCCTCAACTTCAGCAACCAATAAGATCATTTCCAGTAAATCATCTATACCTTCATGAGACTTTGCTGAAACTGGAACACATATGGTTTCGCCCCCCCACTCTTCTGCTACTAAACCGTGCTCAGTTAGTTCTTGCTTAACTCGATCAGGATTGGCTTCGGGCTTATCCATCTTGTTGATAGCGACAATTATAGGTACCTCAGCAGCCTTAGCATGGTTAATAGCTTCTATAGTTTGTGGCATAACTCCATCATCAGCTGCTACTACTAGAATGGCAATATCTGTAGACTGAGCTCCCCTGGCTCTCATAGCAGTAAAGGCCTCGTGTCCAGGCGTATCTATGAAAGTTATCTTTTTATCATTTGCCTGAACCTGATAAGCTCCAATGTGCTGTGTAATTCCACCTGCTTCCTTTGCAGTAACTCGAGCACTTCTAATAGCATCTAATAGTGATGTTTTTCCATGGTCTACATGGCCCATTACTGTAACAACAGGAGGTCTTTCTTCTAAATCCTCAGGATTATCTACTTCTTCAGGAATTAAATCTTCTTCCTTAATTTCTTTTACTTTTACATCATACCCAAATTCAGAGGCTACTAATGAAGCTGTATCCACATCTACTTCCTGATTAATCGTTGCCATAACACCTAAAAGCATTAATTTTTTTATCACTTCTGCACTGCTTTTATTAATAGCATCTGCTAGTTCTTGTACAGTTATGTTAGGGCTTATTTCTATGAATTTTTCTGTCTCTTCTGGGGATTTTGCTGTATTATTACTAATTTTCTTATCTCCTTTTTTGCCACTTTGATTTTTGTTTGCCCCACCTTTTGTTTGTTTAGGTGCAGCTTTTATGCTGGTATCTTCTTGTTTTTTCCCTAAACTCTGCTTCAGTTTTTCCGCTTCTTCTGTAGAAATACTACTCATATGGTTTTTTACGGTGATATTTAAATCATGAAGTTTTGTAACGATATCTTTACTGTTTTCACCTAACTCTTTAGCCAACTCGTAAACTCTTATTTTTACCATCAATTCACCCCCAAAAATACTAACCTACTCTAAATATTTTTTTATTTGCATCGCGAATTCCCTGTTGCTAATGCCTATTACCGTTCTTGGTGATTTACCTATTGCCAGTCCCAGTTCCATCTTTTGTCCAAACTGAATTGCTTCTACACCATGAAACTGGCATTTTAAAAGCAAATCCTCCGCTATCTGTTTAGACGCATCAGTGGCGACAATAACTAGCTCAATTTTTTTATTTTTAATATGACTTTCTACCTGATTTACTCCTGATACGATTTGTCCAGATCTTTGGGCAAATCCAAGAAGAGCGAATACTTTTTGTTGTTCCATTTATTTGTCTTCACCCACACTTTCCCTCAACTGGTCAACAACAGAAACAGGTATGCTTTGTTTAAAAGACTTTTCCAAGCCTTTAGTTTTCACACTTTTGTCGAAACATTCTGAGTTATTACAGATATAAGCCCCTCTTCCCGACTTTTTGCCGGTATTATCAACTGAAAAATCACCTTCAGCTGATTTGACAATTCGTATTAGCTCTTTTTTATTCTTTGTTTCCCTACAGCCAACACAAACTCTCACGGGGATTTTCTTTGTTTTACTCATCAGTATCCTCCTCAAAAATTGGGAGTTCAGCTTCACTTTCTAGACCGGCCTGACTTTCACTTTTTATGTCTATTTTCCACCCAGTTAATTTTGCAGCTAATCTGGCATTTTGTCCTTCTTTACCGATCGCTAAAGATAGTTGGTAATCAGGGACTACAACAGCAGCTACACTTTCTTTTTCATTAATGTCCACTGACAAAACTTTAGATGGGCTAAGAGCATTGGCCACGTAAACAGCTGGGTCCTCACTCCACTTTACTATATCAATTTTTTCGCCCCGCAATTCGTTTACTATTGCTTGTACCCTGGCTCCTTTTGGCCCTACACATGCCCCTACAGGATCTACATTTTCGTCACTGGAATGTACTGAAATTTTTGATCTGAATCCTGCTTCTCGAGAAACTGATTTGATTTCAATTATGCCGTCATGAATTTCGGGCACTTCTAACTCAAATAATCTTTTAAGAAGTCCTGGATGAGTTCGGGAAACCATTATCTGTGGCCCTTTAGTAGTTTTTTTCACTTCCACAATATAAGTTTTTACTCTATCATTGTGTTCGTAACTTTCACCGGAAATTTGCTCGGTTGGAGCTAAAACTGCTTCAACCTTTCCAAGATCTATAAATACATTTTTTTGCTCTTGTCTTTGTACAATCCCTGTAACAATATCTCCCTCTCTATTGGAGAACTCTTGATATATGATTCCTCGTTCTGCTTCCCTAAGCCTTTGAACCACAACCTGTTTAGCAGTTTGCGCTGCAATTCTTCCAAAATTCTTAGGAGTTACTTCCTGCTCAACTACATCTCCCTCTTCGTATCGGGGATCGATTTCTTTCGCTTCTGCTAAGCCAATTTCTGCGCGATCATCACTAACTTCTGCCACTACATCTCGTCTAGACATAACCTGGATTTCGCCTGTAGTTCTGTCTATATGAACTTTAACATTTTTTAAGCTGCCAAAGTTTTTTTTGTACGCAGATACCAAAGCTGCTTCTATTGCTTCAAGCAATACCTCAATGGCAATACCTTTTTCCTTCTCTAAATCATTAAGTGCTTCTAAAAACTCAGTGTTCATACTTTCCCTCCTTATTCATTTTTAGAAATCTACCCATAGGTGAGCACTGGCAATCTGGTCGTATTTAATTGTAACTTCAATATTATTTTCAATATGGATTGTCACATCAGTGTCTGTAGTATCAGCAATTACACCAATCACTTCTTTTTGCTTGTCATATATTGCCACATAACCTTTGATTTTTGCTTTTTTTCCTATGAACTTTTCAAAATCACTTGGTTTTTTTAAAGGCCTTTCTATTCCCGGTGATGAAACCTCTAAAAAGTATGAATTGGGCACTACATCATGCTCATCTAGAAGTACGTCCAATGCTGAACTGACTTTTTGACAATCATCCAAATTAATACCATCATCTTTATCTATGTAAACTCTGAGAAACCAGTTTTCTCCCTCTTTTTTGTACTCAACATCAACTAGTTCGTATTCTGAAAGTTTAGCGTCACTTTCAAAAAGAGGATTAATTAGTTGCTCAACTTGTTCAGCTACCTTTGACATATTAACACCTCCTTAAAATATATGAAAAGAGTGGGCATTGCCCCACTCTTTTTCCGCAAAGTAAATGTACGTCTCCGAATTCGCTATAAGTATATCACAAAGAGTATTCTTTGGCAAGAAAGCCCTCTCCTAGCTAAATAATTCAATCTGACTTGTTGCTGGAAGATCAAGTAGACAACCGTGATTATCTAGCGCTTCGATAACAGTTTTTGTAGCTCTACCACGAACACGTAAATCCTCAATTGAGTTAAAAAATCCGTTCTCACGTGCGGCCACAATATTTTGTGCTGCAGTTGCTCCAACTCCTTGTAAGCTAGATAATGGAGGTAGAATTTCATTATCTACTATTAAGAAATCAGTAGCATGGGATTCTTCCAATGATACTCTTCTAATATTGACACCCCTGCAATACATCTCTAAAGCTACTTCTAATATTGTCAGCAAACTCTTCTCTTTAGTACTTATATCATTACCTTTTTTTTCGTACTCTATAATTTGCTTCTCAATAAAATCTTTTCCTTTGCAAACAATATTTGCATCGAATTCATCAGCCCGCACTGTATAAAATGTAGTGTAAAAAGCTAGCGGATAGTTCACTTTAAAATAAGCAATTCTAAATGCCATCATCACATATGCAACCGCATGGGCTTTGGGGAACATATACTTTATTTTTTTACAGGAATCAATGTACC
Organism: Desulfitispora alkaliphila; assembly: GCF_050433185.1. NCBI lineage: Bacteria > Bacillati > Bacillota > Desulfitisporia > Desulfitisporales > Desulfitisporaceae > Desulfitispora > Desulfitispora alkaliphila. The sequence goes on along the minus strand of NZ_JBNPXS010000027.1, from coordinate 29,839 downwards.
ACCGAGGAACTTGTGCTGCCCTCATAGCCTCTTCTTGCTCTGGCTTTAAGCCTTTGCCCTTTCGCACCCCTTCCATAATCTGAAATGCAAGAGTGGGTTCCATTCCTTTATATATCAGATAGGTCATTATATCGTCTCTAGTTGAGATGGTTTCGTTCAATTGAGCTATACCCTTTTGAATCAATTCCTGAGCGTTGTTTAGCCACACATCAGTACCATGCGAAAGACCACTAATCCTAACTAGTTCTGAAAAAGTAGAAGGCCTAGTGTCTTCAAGCATTTTTCGAACAAATCTTGTCCCGAATTCTGGTATGCCAAAAGTACCAACTTTTGACTTTATCATTTCCTCTGTGACACCTAATTCTTCTACAGAAGAAAAGATGCTCATAGTTTTTTCGTCATCTAGCTTTATTTTAGTAGCATCTACTCCTGTGAGATCCTCAAGCATTTTTATAACTGTAGGGTCATCATGACCCAAAATATCTAGCTTTACCAACCGACTACTAATAGCATGGTAATCAAAATGGGTGGTTGTAGTCTCTGACTTTTGGTCATCTGCTGGCCTTTGAATAGGGGTGAAATCGTAAATATCATGATCCTTTGGCACTACCATAAGGCCTCCTGGGTGCTGTCCTGTGGTTCTCTTAACCCCAGAACAACCCTTTACTAGTCTATTCACTTCAGCGTTTCTCGCAGTTCTTCCAGATTCCTCTAAGTATTTTTTTATGAACCCAAAGGCCGTCCTCTCAGCAACAGTTGCAATAGTACCCGCCCTGTATACATACTCCTTGCCAAAGAGGTCCTCTGTATATTTCATAATCTCCCCTTGATACTCTCCAGAAAAGTTCAAGTCAATATCTGGAACCTTATCCCCTTTAAACCCGAGAAAAACCTCAAAGGGAATATCATGGCCATCTTTAACCAGATCTGTGTTGCATTTAGGACATTCTCTGTCTTTCAGGTCAGCCCCTGAGCCAGCAGAACCGTCTAAAATAAACTCATTGAACTTGCATTCAGGACAACGATAATGAGGTGGAAGTGGGTTTACCTCAGTAATGCCTGTTAGAGTAGCGACTAGAGACGAGCCTACAGAACCTCTAGAGCCTACTAAGTAACCATCTTCATTAGATTTTTTTACTAATTTATGAGAAATTAAATATAATACCGCAAAGCCGTTATTGATAATAGAGTCAAGCTCCTTATTAATACTCTTTTCTACTACTTCTGGAAGTTGTTCTCCATATAGTTCCCTTGCTCTTTCCATAGTCATTTCCTTAATTTGTTCCTCAGAACCTTCTATTGCAGGTGGGTAAAAACTATCGGGAATAGGTTTTAAATCTTCAATTTGATTAGTAATATTATTTGTGTTTTCCACAACAACTTCATATGCGGTTTCAGAACCAAGGTAGGCGAATTCTTCTAGCATCGCTTTAGTACTTCTATAGTACAAGGGCGGCTGATTTTCTGCGTCATTAAATCCCTTGCTTCGCATCAAAATCTCTCTGTAAATACAGTCGGTCTCATCTAGAAAATGTACATCGCCAGTAGCTACAACAGGCTTTTGCATGCTTTGCCCAAGTTCTACAATAAACTGATTCATCTTTTCTAAGCCTTCCTCAGTGGTAACACCCTCGCGAACCAAGAATTCATTATTGCCCTTTGGTTGAATCTCTAAGTAATCGTAAAAGCTTGCAATCTCTCGTAGCTTGTCCTCATCTGCCCCATCTAAATACTTTGATATTAATTCTCCCGCTTCACAACCTGATCCAATAATTAAACCCTCTCTGTATTGCTCTAGTACACTTTTAGGTATACGAGGCTGTCTAAAGAAATAATTAAGGTGAGACATTGAAACAAGTTTGTATAAGTTCTTAAGACCAACATAGTCCTTTGCAAGTATAACTATGTGGTTAGCTCTTTTCTTAAGAAAATCAGGATCCCCTGTGGTATCATCCACTAAGTACCCTTCCATCCCATAAATAATTTTAACCCCATACTTTTCGCCTAGATCGGCAGCATCGGGAAATGCCTGCACAACTCCATGATCTGTGATCGCAATTGCACTGTGGGACCATTCAGCTGCCCTTTTGACAAATGCTTCTAGTGAAGAAACCCCATCCATTGAGCTCATTTTTGTATGCAGGTGTAGCTCAACTCTCTTTCTATCTTCTAAGTCCTTTTGGCTTTCTATTGTAGCTTCCTGAATATTATATGCCATTAAAACTAGTTCATTGCTATAAGTGTCAAATTTGACTGGCCCCTGCACTTTTACAAAGGCACCTTTCTTAAACTTCTCAGGTTGAAAGTTGCCTTTATCAGGGGAAAACACTTTAATAGTAATTGAATCAGTTTTATCAGTAATATAGAGCGAAAATAGCTTTCGCCCTGTTTTAAATGTAATCTCTTCTAAATCAAAGATTTCACCTTTTATGCAAATTTGTTTCTCTTCTTCTGTAATAGTTTCAATTGGTACTACTGGTATCTCTGAACCTATTTTTTTGCCTAAAATTATTCTAGATTGAGATTGGTTTAGTTTATTATCTGCTTTAGGTGCTACTGACTTAGGCTCTGGTCTGTTCTCTGTTGCTGCTACCCTTGCCTTAGCTAGCATAATATCCTGTAGCTTGTCAGCTTCTTCACTGGTATCTACCTCTTTTACTACAAACTTTACTTGAACCTCTGTTTTGCACTTATCTTCAAACCACTTACATATTAACCTAGTAGCTCTTTGTTTTAGTATTTCCTTCCCTAACTTATTGGGAATAGAAATAATTATATTGTTATTTTCTATTTCACAGGACGAATTAGCCAAGTATCCAGCAGCAACAGGTAGTTCTTCTTTGAGGAATTTGACTAATTCATTCCAGTTCTTTTCAGAAAAGCTCTCTAGATCTATACTTTCTTCCTTATTTAGCTTTAATAAAACCTTTACTTTTTTCACATTAGGAAAAGCGTCTTCAAATAGTTTCTCTACTTTTTGGGCAAATTTTTCATCTAAATTATTTGTGGATTTTAAGTGAATGCACCAATTTTTTTTCTCCTCACAAACTACCACTTTCTCTAAGTTGACTTTTTGTAAATAAGTCATAGTCTCATTATCTATTTTCGTTGCATGTTTAAGTTTCTCAAGCCACATTTTCTCATACCCCATTATTGGCTTTTCTTTGTATTTTTAGCAATTTCCCAATACATTTTCATCCTAGCTGCAAACCCTTTTACAAGCCCTAGCTTTTCTTCCTTCATCACATGGGACATATCGGGTAAAATCACATCTCTTGTTTTTAACCCTTTAGCTGAAGCATATCTTGTCAGTGCCACTTCTATCCCAAAGCGAGTTACATCTAAATTGGAGATTTCCTTTAAGATATCTTTTTTTAAAGCTCTTTGTCCAGACAAATTGGGAGCAATTATTTGAGCCAAATCCGTAGCAATTCTACCCTGCTCGAATACACCTATGGTCATATCTATATCTTCATTGATTACCGGCTCCACTAAGCTAGCAATGTGCTTTTCAGTTAAGCCTATCAAGTCCGCATCTAAGAATAAGATGTATTCACATTCTGTTTTAGCAACCCCTCTCATCATTGCTCCACCTTTGCCCACATTCTGGGGCAAATCTACCACTGTTGCTCCAGCATCACATGCTACTACCGCAGTGGAATCTACAGAGCCATCGCTAACTACAATAACCTCTGATAATAAATCAGATGACTTGCACACCCTAACCACATTTCCTATAGTGCGCTCTTCATTGTACGCAGGTATTATTGCTGCTACTCCCACATCATTCGCCTCCTAAACCCAATTATATATATTGGGATTATACCTTATTTGTTGTCCTCTAAGTAAGCTTGGACCCAGCTAACTACTTGCTCAGACTTTTCTGTAATTCTCTCCCCTGTTCTTCTTATATTAATTTCTACTTCCCCATACTCTTTATATGTTTTTCCTACAGTAATTCGTAAAGGATATCCGACTAAATCAGCATCCTTGAACTTTACCCCAGCCCGCTCTTTTCTGTCATCTAATGCTACCTCTATTCCAGATTGAGTTAATTCGGTATAAAGGCCTTCTGCAAATTCTACTATTTCAGTATCTTTTTCGTTTACTGGAACTATTACCACTTTATATGGTGCTATCTCAACAGGCCATATTATGCCATTCTCATCATAATGTTGTTCAATTATAGCAGCCATTGTTCTACTAACACCAATTCCATAGCATCCCATAACCATTAGCTGCTCTTTGCCATTTTCATCTAGGTATTTGGCATTTAAAGATTCACTGTACTTAGTACCCAATTTAAATACTTGTCCAACCTCTATGCCCCGAGCAAAGGTTAGTTCTTTTCCACATTTTGGGCATGGATCTTCTTTTTCAATCATTCTTAAGTCGCCGTAGCTTTCTACATTGAAGTCTCTAGCGGGGTTTGCGTTTACATAGTGATATCCCGCTTTGTTTGCTCCCACAACCGTATTGCCTAAATACTTTACTTCGTAATCAGCTATCACTTTAATATCTTTATTTATGGGTCCCAAGTACCCTACTTCACACCCCATCTCAGAAGCAACTTTGCCCGCATCAGCCATTTCTAAAATAGAAGCTCCTAGTAGGTTTTGTAGCTTTACTTCATTTAGCTCTCTATCACCTCTGACTAATGCTAAAACTAGCTGCTCATCTGCCTCATATACTAGTGTCTTAACTGTATCTTTTTTATCCACCTTCAAAAACTCAGCAACATCTTCAATTGATTGTACTTCTGGTGTCTCTACTAGTTCTAAAACTTTCATCTGATCGCTTTGAATGACTTCACCCTGAGGGTCATTGCAGGGTGCCTTCTCAGTATTTGCTGCGTACTGGCAAGTCTTACAGTATACTATTTCAGCTTCGCCACTATCAGCAATAGCCATAAATTCATGGGTAGTACTTCCCCCCATGGCTCCGGAATCTGCTTCAACTGGACTAAATTCTAGTCCACAGCGCTTAAAGACGTTAGAGTATGCCTGATACATAGACTTATAGCTTATGTCTAATCCTGCTTCATCCACATCAAAGGAGTACAAGTCCTTCATAATAAATTCTCGGCCTCGCATTAACCCAAATCTAGGTCTTCGCTCGTCTCGATATTTATTTTGTATCTGATATAAGAGCATTGGTAACTGCTTATATGACTTTACTTCCCCTCTCACTAAATCAGTTATTATCTCCTCATGAGTTGGCCCCAAACAAAAGTCTCTATTATGTCTGTCCTTTAGCCTAAACATCTCATCGCCATATACATCCCATCTTCCAGTTTCCTGCCATAATTCAGCAGGCTGAATTATAGGCAAAAGCACTTCTTGCCCATTTGCACGATCCATTTCTTCTCTTACTATTTCAGATATTTTTTTTATTATCTTATAGCCTAGTGGCATATATGTATAAACTCCCGCTGAGCTCTTTCTAATAAATCCAGCTCTTAGCATTAACTTGTGACTAATTATTTCTGCTTCAGCTGGCTCTTGTCTCAATGTGGGTATAAACATTTGACTAACTCTCATTACTTTCCCCCCTATAATTTGTTACTATATCCTCTATTTGACTGAGAAGTTCATCAACCAGCTCCTTTTCAGGTAGCTTCTTCATTACTTCACCTTTTTTGAATAAAAGTCCTTCCCCTTTTCCTCCTGCTATTCCAATATCAGCTTCTCGAGCCTCACCTGGTCCATTTACTACACACCCCATAACTGCAACCTTTATTGGAACAGCGATATCACTAGTATAATCTTCTACTCGCTCTACTATATCTTGTAAATCGACTTGGCACCGACCACATGTGGGACAGGATATTAACTCCAACCCCTCTTTTCGCAAGCCAAGAGACTGGAGTATGTCCTTGGCAACTGGCACTTCATTTAAGGGACTTCCAGTCAGTGATACTCTAATTGTATCTCCAATCCCCTGAGCCAATAGACTTCCAATACCTACTGCTGACTTGACGGTTCCCTTAGTAACAGAGCCTGCTTCAGTTACACCAATATGAAAGGGGTAATCTACTTTAGCTGCCAATTTTTTATAGGCGTGTATCATCATAGGCACATCTGATGCCTTTAAGGATACTTTTATATGATTGTAATTGAGATCTTCTAATAATGCAATGTGTCCCATAGCGCTCTCAACCATTGCATCTGAACAAGGCATACCGTATTTGTGCAGTATCTCCTTTTCTAAAGAACCTGCATTTACGCCAATCCGAATGGGTATATTTTTATCTTTACTGGCCAGAACAACTTCCCTCACCCGCTCTTTAGAACCAATATTTCCAGGATTTATCCTAAGACAACTAACCCCGTTTTCAATAGACCTTAGGGCTAGGCGATAGTCAAAGTGAATATCTGCTACTACAGGCACCTCTGCATCCCTTACAATCTCCACAAGGGCATCAGCTGCCTCTTCATCAGGAACCGCTACTCGAACAATCTCACAGCCAGCACTTGCTAATAAGTTAATTTGTTCAATAGTTTCTGCAGCATTTCTCGTATCCGTATTCGTCATAGATTGGATTACAACAGGGTGCTCACTGCCAATTAATACATTTCCAACTGCTACTGTTGACGTAGGCCTTCTCTTTATCGTATCGTTTGTCAAAATTATTACCACCTTTTGTCAAAATTAACCGTTAACAAAAAATTCTTAGAACATCTTGATAGGTAACTAGTATCATTAACAATATTAACATTGCAAAACCTATAAGATGAACAAAATTTTCTTTAGCAGGATCTAGAGGCTTTCTCCTAATGCCCTCTATGGCTAAGAATATCAATCTGCTACCGTCTAAAGCTGGTATAGGGAGTAGGTTTAATAGTCCAAGGTTTATACTAATTATAGCTGCTAAATTCAATAAATATGGAATCCCAAAACTAGCTGATTGGCCAATAACCTCTACTATCCCTACCGGTCCTACCACGTCTGGAGCCATTTGCCCTGTAATCATTTGCCCTAGGCTTACCACAATTAATACTGTAAATTGTACTGTTTGAGACGTAGCAGCCCCTATGGCACTGAATAAACCTTGAGTTTCTCTACTCACCTCTTCTGTACGCTCAATTCCTATTAAAACCATACCTTGGCTTTCATCCATTTCTGGGGTTAGAAAAACTTCCAACGTCTGCCCACCTCTATCCGCCGTTACCTTGACTTCCTCTCCAGGGTATTGCTGAATAGTTCCTACCAGTTCAGACCAATTCTCCATTTTCTCATCATTAATTGCGATTATCTCGTCCCCTTTTAGCAGACCTGCTTCAGCAGCAGGCTTATCGGGAACTATATTTCCGATTTCAGTTGTATGCTGAGGTATTCCAATAAACCCGTAGATTAAGGTGAATAACACTATGGCCAGCAAGAAGTTCATTACTGAACCTGCTGCTATAACTACCATTCTCTGAGGAACACTTTTACTGTTAAATCCCTTACCAGAAGTATCCTCCTCACCGTCCATACCTGCCATTTTGCAGTATCCTCCAATAGGCAATAACCTCAATGTATACAAAGTCTCTCCAACTTTTTTATTTATCAGTTTTGGCCCCATAAAGATTGAAAACTCTTCAACCTTAATACCCACTCTTTTTGCTGCTAAAAAGTGTCCTAGTTCATGAACAAAAATAAGTAAGCCAAAGACAAATATCGCTGACCAAAATGTTGTCAATTTATTCACCGCCTTTTAAAATTTTACCTGCTTATATTAATATGTGTAATTTCGCGAGCCCAGTTATCTGCTTTTAATACATCATCTAAATTAGCATTTTTTATAGGATTGTGTTCTTTCATGCATTGTTGTATTAACAGAGGTATTTCAGTGAATTTAATTCTTCTATTTAGAAATGCATCAACTGCAATTTCATTTGCTGCGTTCATTACAGCAGGCATAGTTTCTCCAATTTTCATAGCATCGTATGCCAGTTTTAGACAGGGAAACTTTTCTTCATCCGCTGCTTCAAAGGTTAGGCTTGCCAACTTTGTAAAATTCAACCTCTCTACTTCTGTTTTCATTCTTGCTGGATATGTAAGTGCATATTGTATAGGTATTCGCATATCAGGACTTCCTAAATGGGCTAAAAAAGATCCGTCAAGGTACTGCACCATAGAGTGAACAATACTTTCTGGATGGACAACAACTTCAATTTTTTCATTGTCCAACCCAAATAACCATTTTGCCTCTATTACTTCGAGTCCTTTATTCATCATAGTAGCTGAATCGATTGAAATTTTCCCCCCCATATTCCAGTTAGGGTGCTTTAACGCCATTTCAGGTGTAACTGTTTCCAAGGTTTCTTTATCAGCTTTTCTAAAAGGCCCCCCGGAGGCTGTAAGGATTATCTTCTCTATAGTTTGTTCATCTTCACCAATCATGCATTGAAATAATGCGGAGTGTTCACTGTCTACAGGTAGTACACTAACGCCATGCTCATGTGCTAAACTCATAACCAGCTGTCCTGCTGCAACTAATGTTTCTTTATTTGCTAGAGCAATATTTTTGCCAGCTTTTATAGCTTCTACTGTTGGCTTTAACCCTACTACTCCAGAGAGAGCAGTTACAACTGTATCCGCTTTAGTCAATCTAATAGCCTCTAACATTCCTTCCATACCTACAAAAACCTTGCATTTTCCACTCCTACCACTTTTTACAAAGTGATTTCCTTTTTCTTCATTCATAATAACCGCATAGCTTGGGCTGTACTTATCAATTTGCTCTTCTAATAACTCAATATTTTTATTAACTGATATTAGGTCTACATCAAACTGACTGGGATGCCAGTCTACTATATCTAAAGCTTGGGTTCCTATAGAACCTGTGGAACCAAGTATTGCAATTGATTTCATCGATAGCTCTCCTCATTAATTTTTTTTATCCTTTCGCAGGATTGCTTTTATTATTATAATTATTAGCGGCCCTGCGATAACGCCTATAAGCCCTAAGGTCTTCAGACCTACATAAATACCTATTAATGTTGTTAAGGGGTGTAGACCAATATTATCTGCAACGATCTTAGGCTCTAGTAGTATTCTAACTACGATAACTACACCGTACAACAATAGTAAGGATAGAGCGAAACCTGGATTACCCAGTAACAATACAATAATTACCCACGGTATAAAAATTAAGCCCGGTCCAAGAATTGGCAAAATGTCTACTATCCCTACTAATATACCAACTGTTATTGCATAATCTACACCAATGATATATAAGCCTACTACTGTTTGTATACCAGTTATAGTAATTAAAATTAGTTGTGCTCTCAAAAAACCAATAGTAGCATTTGATAAATCTTTAAAGACATCTACTGTTTTATCTCTTATAGCTACAGGCAACACATTCACAACACCTCTAGCTATTTTTTTTCTATCTCTACTAATAAAAAAAGTAGCTATTGAAGCAATAATTATTAGGGTCATAAACCCAGGCAGTGATGACATAAACAAAATAATGTAGTCTATTATTTCACGAGAAAAATCTCGTACATCCATTAGAATATTCTCTAAATTCAAGAGCATTTGTTCTTGAATATTTTCAGGCACATCAATAAAATATAGGTATTGTAAGTATTTTGCTTGGGTAAAAACTTGTTCCAAAGTATCATAAACTAAATTATAGTACATTGGTAAGCTAGCAGTAAACTCCACTAGCTCTACAATTGCCAAAGTGATTACAAAAACTAGTCCATACCCAATGATTGCCATAACAGCAATAAGCGTTATAAAAGAAGCTATAGTTCGATTCAGTTTAAACTTTTTTTCTACAAGATCAACAACAGGATCTATAACCAATGCTATTACTAAAGCAATGATAAATGGCATAAATATAGGAATAACTGCAGTTATAAAAAATTTTAAACTTGTGAAGCTAATTATGACTATAGCTATAGATAGGGTTATAAGCAAAAGTATTTTTATTAAAACTAGTAGCCACTTATCAGGTATATCCATATGTTTCACCTCAGCATTTCTAAATCAGAACTAACATATAATAAATCACAGGAGCAACTAATAATAAGCTATCCAGTCGATCTAGTACTCCACCGTGACCAGGAATAACATTTCCAGAATCCTTAATTCCCGCAATGCGCTTAAGCATGGATTCGTACAAATCCCCAAGTTGTGCTGCAACACTACCCAATCCACCTATAGCTATAGCAATTGCCAAGTGGAAAGAAAAAGTGAACATATTCATTACTATTACAGCTAGTACGGCAGCTATTACTCCACCAATAGCACCTTCTATTGTTTTCTTTGGGCTTAATTTAGGCGCCAACTTACTCCGTCCAAGGCTCATACCTGTAAAGTAAGCTCCCGTATCACTAGCCCAGGTAACTACTAGCACTAATATAATATATTCAACCCCAACTTCAGGTATTTGTCTTAATAATACTAAAAAACTGATTAAAAGGCTTGGATATATTATACCCATAGCAATTGTTCCAGTCTTATTCATGTCCTGATCTGGATATGACAAAATCCCCTTAATCAATATTAACCCTATTAGACTTATAAATGCAGCAAAAAGCACCTCAATACTAAAAAAAGCTGCTAGTGGCATTAATACTGCACTGAAATAAAGTAACTTAAAATCACTTCCATCAAGCTTCACTTGGCTATTTACTAAAATATTTGAGTATTCGCGCATACCTATTACAGAAGCCAGCATTACAAATGCTAAGAATGGTAATTCTCCTTGGTAGATAACATATAATACTACTGGAATCCCTACAACTGCACTTAAAATTCTCTTCCACAACATGTTTTCAGCCCCTTAAATTTTTAATCCTCCAAACCTGCGCTCCCTTTTCTGATATGCCTCAATTGCTTTAATTAACTCGCTTTCATCAAAATCTGGCCACAATGTGTCCGTAAACCAAAATTCTGTATAAGCCAGTTGCCATAATAAATAATTACTAATACGCTGCTCGCCTGAAGGTCTAATGAGTAAATCAGGATCCGGGAGGCCTTTGGTATAAAGATAGTTCTCCAAAACTTCTTTCTCTATTTCCTCAACCTTTAACTTCTGGTCTATTGCATCTTGAGCAATTTCTTGAACGGCTTTCAAAATTTCATTTCGACCACCATAATTTAATGCTATATTAAAAATCATTCCTGTATTTTCTGTAGTCTTGGCCTTTGCTTTTATTATGGATTTTTGAGCTTCTAAAGGCAATCTTTCAATTTCACCAATAGTTCTCACACGGACGTTATTCTCACTTAGAGCTTCGAGTTCACTGCTTATATATTCAGTGAGCAAGTTCATCAATACTTCAACTTCCTCTTGGGGACGCTTCCAGTTTTCAGTTGAAAAGGCGTACACCGTCAGTACTTCAACCTTTAGTTTACTACATAATTTAACTATGCTTTTCAGTGATTTTACCCCTGCTCGGTGACCGGCAGTTCTTGGTAAACCTCTCTTTTTTGCCCACCTTCCATTTCCATCCATAATAATGGCTATATGTCTGGGGATATTTGGGTTCAGATCTTGAGCTGTTTTTAATGGTGTATTATTTCCATTGGATTTCCAAAATAGTATCTTTTCTAAACTCTTTTTTAACATGGAGTTACCCTCCCCTTATTAAACAAACCCCCTTAAGCAGGGGGTTTTATGTATTAATACTCAATAATTGCTCCTACGGGATAGGTTTCCTTCATACCTCTCTTCCTATGTCATTCGCAATAGTAAGTATTACAGTATTGCCATCAATAACCTGTCGAATAACTCGTTTTTTTGGATGCGAATTAACACAATCAGAGTTCCGTTTTATGGGTTTTATCTCTTCAAATTCAACTTTATAACCGTATTTCTTAGCTACTTTTAATCCGTCTTCTAATTCAAAACCCATCACATCTAGCAAAAGCTAAACCTCCATGATATCTTTTTCTTTAGTAGCAGCAATATCATCAATTTGCTTTATAAACTTATCGGTAATTTCTTGCACCTTATCTTGTGCTCTCCGCTGTTCGTCTTCGGATATTTCCCCTTCTTTTTCTAGCATTTTTGTCTCTTCATTTGCATCACGGCGGATGTTTCTAATTGCAACTTTTGCATCTTCAGCTTTTTTCTTTACAACTTTAACTAACTCTTTTCTTCTCTCTTCTGTCAACTGAGGAATAGCAATTCTAATTACAGTTCCATCGCTACTAGGGGTCAGGTTTAAATCCGATTTTGAAATTGCTTTTTCAATTTCTGGCACAGTTGATTTATCCCAAGGCTGGATTACTAACAATCTAGCCTCTGGCGCTGACACATTGGCCATTTGATTGATTGGAGTAGGAGTACCATAATAGTCCACTGTAACTTTATCCAATAGACTCGGATTTGCTCGACCAGTACGCAGTGTAGCGTATTCCTTTTTCAATGCTTCAATAGCTTTATTCATTTTAGTCTCTTGATCAGCAAAAACTTCATTAAGCATCTTATTCATCACTCCCAACAATAGTACCTATTTTTTCTCCTATACAAGCTCTAAAAATATTTCCATTTTGCTCTAAATTGAAAACAATTATTGGTATGTTATTATCCATACAAAGCGATGCAGCTGTGGAATCCATGACACCTAAACCTTTGTTCAGTACATCTAAATAACTCAATTCTTTGTACATAACGGCATCAGGATTTTTAACTGGATCTGAGTCAAAAACTCCATCTACTTTCTTTGCCATTAAAATAACATCTGCTTCTATTTCAGCTGCTCTCAACGCAGACGCTGTGTCTGTTGAGAAATAAGGATTACCTGTTCCTGAAGCAAAAATTACAACTCTATTTTTTTCTAAGTGTCTGATTGCTTTTCTTCTTATGTATGGCTCTGCAACCTGTCTCATTTCGATAGCTGTTTGAACCCTAGTGTCTACTTCCTGTTCTTCTAGTGCATCTTGTAGGGCTAAGGCATTCATTACAGTAGCTAACATCCCCATGTAATCGGCGGTTGCTCTATCCATTCCCTTGGCACTACCAGCTATCCCCCGCCAAATGTTTCCTCCACCCACTACTATTGCCACTTGCACTCCAATTTTATGTACATCTTTTACTTGCTTTGCAATATTGTTTATAATATCTTGGTTAATACCAAAACCCTGTTCTCCAGCTAGTGCTTCACCACTTAGTTTGAGGATAATTCGATTAAATTTAGCTTCACTCATTTACCCAGTTACCTCCAGTCTTACCAAGAGTATTTTTCTACATGGCAGCTTAAAATCCTTTTTTTAGAGTACTTTTTTTTAAAAAAAGAGAACATCTTAATAGATGCTCTCTTAAATTAAAGTATCTCCAAACAATTATTTATTAACCTCTGCCATTACCTCTTCAGCAAAGTTTTCTTGCTTCTTCTCAATTCCCTCACCCAACTCATATCTGGCAAATCTTCGAATAGAGATATTTTCACCAATTGTAGCTATTTTTTCTGTTACTATCTGCTGAACAGTCTTGTCAGAATCCTTAATGAATGGTTGCTCAAGTAGACATATTTCTTTGAAGTACTTGTCAATACGTCCTTCAACCATCTTGTCCACTATTTTTTCAGGTTTTCCTTCATTAAGTGCTTGCTTTCTTAAAATTTCTTTTTCCTTGTTGATTTCATCTTCTGATACTTCTTCTCTTGAAACATAAGAAGGCTTTGCAGCAGCAATTTGCATAGCAATATCTCTTGCTAGGTCTTTAAAATTATCTGTTTTTGCAACGAAGTCAGTTTCACAGTTGATTTCTAGCAAAACTCCTATTCGTCCATCACCATGTATGTATGCTTCTACTAGACCCTCTGCTGCCACTCTATCTGCCTTTTTAGCTGCAGCTGACAGTCCCTTTTCTCTTAAGTAATCAACAGCCTTATCCATATTTCCATCAGTTTCAACTAAGGCTTTTTTACAATCCATCATACCAGCACCTGTTTTTTCTCTTAACTCTTTAACCATACCTGCTGTAATGGCCACTATACTCTCCTCCTCTATATTTTGTAATTTGTATTAAAAAAGGGTAGCCTGATAGGGGTCCGTATCTCCCCTTTTCGGCTACCCCCTTAGCTTTTTATTTATTCAGCAACTTCTTCAACTTCTTCAGCTTGTCCCTGGTTTGCTTCAATTACAGCATCAGCCATCTTTGCAGTCAACAGTTTCACTGCTCTAATTGCATCATCATTACCAGGTATTACATAATCAATCTCATCTGGATCGCAGTTAGTATCTACAATCGAAATAATTGGTATGTTAAGCTTTTTAGCTTCTGCTACCGCAATTCGCTCTTTACGAGGATCTATTATGAATAAAGCATCAGGAAGCTTAGTCATTTCTTTAATTCCACCTAAGAACCTATCAAGCTTCTCTTTCTCACCTCGAAGCTTTGACACTTCCTTTTTAGGAAGAACATCAAAAACGCCCTCTTCTTCCATCTTTTCTAACTCGTGAAGTCTGTTGATACGCAAACGAATAGTTTTAAAGTTGGTCAACATTCCACCCAACCATCTTTCGTTTACAAAGTACATCCCGCATCTCTCAGCTTCACTCTTTACAGACTCCTGGGCTTGCTTCTTAGTTCCCACAAAAAGAACTGTACCCCCTTCAGCCACCAAGTCTCGGATTACATTGTAAGCCTCCTCGACCTTTTTCACTGTTTTTTGAAGGTCAATAATGTAAATACCATTTCTTTCAGTGAAAATGTATGGAGCCATTTTAGGGTTCCATCTTCTAGTTTGGTGTCCGAAATGTACACCTGCCTCCAACAATTGTTTCATAGAAATTACTCCCATTTCATTTCCTCCTTTCAGGTTTTTGCCTCCACACTGTTTCATAGAGCAATGCACCAACCCGTGGATTGGACCAAGCATTGTATCTAACAGCGTGTGTGTATTTAAACACCATTAAAAATTATACCAAAAGCTTTTACAAAGTGCAACTAAATATATCTAAATTTTATTATTTCCTTATTTATTATTCTTTATTCCCAGTTAATGCTAATATTATTTCAGCACTATCGGCTTCTTGAGGCAGTACATAGGTACCAGCAATTAATTTGTACTGTAGGTCTAACAAATATACCATTTCAACAAAATTTACTTCATTTTCAATAACATTATTAGCTTTTAGTATGGTTGCTATATTGCCAGTGCTCGTTCCATTAGGTATCTGTATTTCTACGAGTTCTTTATCTTTAGACTTGTCCTCTCGTTCAACTTCCTCTAATGCTTCTCTATACTTTTCTTGAGAAACCATTCCCATCGTTTCCGCTCTTAGAATTATTTCTTCTTCACTTAATTGCTCTTTTTGGGGAGATGAAAACAATAAAAAAACTAGGGCGCTAATAATAAGCCCTATTCCCAACCCTAACATCATTCTTCTATCTATCAAATGGGATATCATTGAATGTTTCTCTCCTTTTGCCAAAACTTAATATACAGCTCTACTTCTCCCTTTCCTAAATTGAGTTCCTTAGAGATTTGTTCAATACTATAACCGCTTCTGTACTTTTGAGCAACAACTTCTTTAATCGTCTCCACTGTTTCTACTGCTTCTATAGTTTCTACTGGTTTTTCTGCCTTTTCTTTCGCTGGGCTAAAATCATCCTTAAGATTTTGTTCTTCGTTCTCATAGCTTTCTACTGCCAACCTAGTATTTACAAGATTACTAGATGCTACATTTATTTGATTTAATAATCCTACCAACTCTTTCCTTACCATAGTAGATTCAAATAACAGCTTATCTAGACTTTCTCTTTCTTGTTTTATTTTTTCCTCTACTTTATAGTCGTAAAAGATAACTAAGGCAACTATGGTTATTCCCAGCATCAAAAGTAATACTTCCATAAACTTCACAACCTTTTCTCAGACTGTAAGATCTACATTTTCTCCCTTTTTACCGCTTCCCTGTTGGCCCTTTTTTTTATTCTTTCCTCTAGAATTAGGTTCTTCTCTACCTTTAACTTTTTTCTCACTAATTCTTTCATTTTTCTCAGCTCTATTTTTTTTCTCAAGCCGTTTCTTTTCAGTCTCAGCTGCCATATTATGTTGCTGATTAGGTACCGCTTGTCGCTCACTTTGTTGGCGGTTAGCTACTTCCTGAGATTTAGGAAGCAAGACCTGCATATCAAGAGATTTTAAAGACATTTTTATGCCTCCTCACTTAAATACTAGAGTCTCCCCTTATCGACCTACCTATAGCCTTTAAGGCACGATATCATCCTAGAACAACTTGTTTTTTATCCTTCCCAATCTCCCCCGCAATCTGAAAACAGCTTTAGTATGTAGTTGTGAGATTCTAGACTCTGATAAGTTCATTACTTTACTTATTTCTCGCAAGTTAAACCCTTCGTAGTAATATAGGGCCACAACCATTTTTTCTTTTTCTGGTAGTTTTTCTATTGCATCAGCCAGGATTTCTTGTAAGCCCATTTGCTCCAGTATTTCTTCAGGTTTTTTGTTATCAGTATCTTCTAGACTATTTATAAGATTCTCTTTTCCTTCTTGCTCTACCATGGGATCAATTGACATTAACGTCATGGGAGTAGCTTCTAGCACTATTTTGTTTAGTTCAGTTATGGATATATTTAAATGCTCAGATATTTCTTCTTCATCAGCACTTCTACCCAGTTCTTGTTCTAATTGACCTATAGCCTTTTGTAATTCCTTGCTCTTCTTGCGCACACTAGTGGGCACCCAGTCTAATGCCCTTAGCCCATCAATTATTGCGCCCTTTATTCTGGGGTATGCGTAGGTCTCAAATTTATACCCTAAGGTATGATTATACTTTTCAACAGCATCTATTAAACCCATTATCCCATAGCTATTGAGTTCATCACGATCAACATTAGCTGGTAAACTAGCCAGTACTCGGGACAAAATTTGCTGAACAATTGACATGTAGTTAACTATTAGTTTATCCCTTGCTTCTAACTTATTCTCTACTTTGTATTCATGCCATAATTTTTCACTTTCTGGGAAGCTACTTGAACCCAACCAACTTCACCACCTCTAGCTATTCTTGGCCTCTCATTTTTTTCTCCATAGCTTCAGCTCTTTCTTTGTTGCTATGAAAATTATCTTTTATATCTTTATCAATTTGCCTATTAATATTATCTGAGTGAGCAGAACTAATTTTTTTATCAGTGCGTACTAAGTTTCCAGTATTTTTTACTACTAACGTCAAAAAACCAATTACAGCTAGCATTATGGTTGAAGCTATTATAGCCCTTTGTAGTGCAGTTATAAAACTAGAACCACTAAATATCCCTAGGCCAGCAATCACAAAAAAAGTGAAGCAAAAGGCTGTGCTGAAAATCATAGGTAGATGCTTCACTGTATACCCTCCTCAAATTACCTTTTCTCCTTGTTTTATAGTCCTTATGTATAATTCTCCTGTTTCTGTTTTGAAAACAATCGTTCTGCCGTGGTTCCCACCACAATCCTCTGCAAGAAGAGGTATTCTAGCTTTTGCAATAGCTTCTTTGGCAGCTTCTGCATTCCTAAGTCCAATCTTCATCACATCTGAAGATCCCTTAAAGCTAAACATTTGAGATCCACCAGCAATTTTTGCCGTCAACCGATTACTTTTAGCGCCAATCCTTACCATTTCCGAGATTAAAACATCAACTGCCGTGTCTGCAAATTTTGCCTTGTTGTCAGCATTCTTAACCCCTTTACTGCTGGGGAGCATGATATGAGCCAACCCACTTACCCCTGTTACTTTATCGTATAAGCAAATACCAATACACGACCCAAGCCCAGAGGTCATCAGTTCATCTGGCTTCTTCGCAACCTTTAAATCTGCCATTCCTACTTTGTGTACTTGCACCATTTAAGAACTCACCCCAAGCGAATTCAGAATTAACTCTAATGAATCTGGCTCGGGTAATAAAAAAAAGTGTCCACTAATATCTCTTTCACCTTCAAAAAACTTGGTTTCGATAACAATACAGTGGTCAGCTATTTCCCCTAAGTCAAATACTACAGCACTTATTATAGCTCCAGCCATATCTTGAGCTAAAGCTGGTACAGAAGGTGAGAAACTCATAAAAGTAAAAGAAGCCAATGAGTTTAAGTAGGATCCTGCTAATATATTCCCAATTTCCATTAGCGCTGATTGACTCATTTCATCGAATTCTACCTCGTCGTCACTTCTTCCTAACAGGGTATTTGTTAGTGCCTGAGCACTTTCTACAGGCATTATAAAGAGGATGTTACAGGGAGCCTTCCCTTCAACTTTCAAGTAAACTCCTGTTACCAGTATTTCTGAACCTCCCATAACTTCCGGTATTTCTTCTAATGGAAGAACCTTAACTCGAGGAACTTCCATATCTATTTTCTTTTGCAATAGCTGTGATAATGCTGTGGCTGCATTGCCTGCTCCGATGTTACCCACTTCTTTTAGTGCATCTAATTGCAGATTGTTAAGCTCACTCAATTTAATCATTTTATTCCCACCTTTTAATTAATACATATCACTCCAGATCAATTATTTTTTCTAAGTTGACTAAAATTAATAATCTCTCCCCTATCTTGCCAACTCCTTCTATGTATTCCTCTTCTAATGAGTTGTCCAACTTAAAGGTGTTTTCCACTTGAGAGGCAGGTAAACGTACTACTTCGGATACAGCATCTACTATAATTCCAGCTAGGGTATCATTAGCTTTAATGATTACTATTTTATCTTCATCACGCAGTTCTCTCTGCTGCAAATTCATGCGTTTTCTCAGGTTAATAACAGGTATCACTTCACCTCGCAAATTAATTACACCTTCAATTGCATCATTTGTCCTGGGAACTCGAGTAATATTAGCTAACTTTTCAATTTCCTGCACAAGTAAAATATCAACTGCAAATTCTTCATGATCTATCTTGAAGGCCACTAATTGTAATTCGTCAGTTACATCCTTATCAGTCACTTTTAGTCCCCCTCCCTAAATTAGAGTTCCTATATCTAGGATTAAAGCCACATGTCCATTACCTAAAATTGTAGCTCCAGACAAGCCTTGAGTTCCCCTTAGAAGTTTTCCTAAGGATTTTATTACTATGTCTTGTTGTCCTAACAGGGAATCAACTATTAGTCCTGCTTGCTTTTCCCCTTTACGCACCACTACTACATAATACTCTTCTTTATCTTCAGACTTTACAGGTGTATCCAACTCTTGATCTAGTCTTATGAGGGGAAGAGTATTACCTCTTAGTAACATTACTTCGCGATTTTGAATTCTCTTGATATTATGATCTGCCACATATGTAGTTTCATCAATTGAACTTAACGGAATAGCATAGGTTTCAGTACCCACTTCTACCAATAATGCTTGAATTATGGCCAATGTCAATGGCAATTTGATTGTAAACTTACTTCCTTTATCCTTCTGAGTTTCTAAGGCAACTGAGCCATTTAATGCGTCAATTTTACTTCTAACCGCATCTAAACCCACTCCTCTGCCTGATATATCAGTTACAGCTTTAGCTGTACTAAACCCTGAGTTGAAAATTAGGTTGACAATGGCATTCTCATCCATTTGTTCTGCCTCTTGAGCAGTTATTATTTCTTTTTCGATAGCTTTTTTCTTAATCACATTGCTATCTATTCCTTTGCCGTCATCTCTAACCTCAATTACCACATTATTACCTTCATACCAGGCCTCCAAGCTCACACTGGCCTCTTCTGGTTTGCCATGTGCCATTCTATCCTCTGGCATTTCAATTCCATGATCAACTGCATTCCTTAAAAGGTGAACTAAGGGGTCGCCAATCTCATCTATCACTGTACGATCTAATTCAGTGTCCTCTCCCTTAATTGTTAAGTCAACTTTTTTCTTCAAATCTTTAGCAAGATCTCTAATCATTCTAGGAAAGCGATTAAATACATGCTCTAAGGGTACCATTCGAACTTTCATGACTACAGATTGTAAATCTGAAGTAATCAAGTCAATGTGTTCTATAGTCTCATTGAGCTCGGTTGTGCTATTTGTTTGAGAAATTTGTTCCAATCGAGTCTTGTTTATCACTAGTTCACCAACTAGATTCATTAAGTTATCTAGTCGTTCAATATCAACTCTGACAGTCTGAATTGCCTTAGTCTTCTTAGATGTTTCTGTATCTGCTTTGCCTTTTTCTGTAACCTGCTCCTGCTGTTCTGTTACTGCTTCTTCCTCATAGTTCTGTAATGATTGCTCATTTAGTAGGTTTAATTCTTCCATCCTGCTGACAGTTACTTCTGTAATAGTATTGAGGCTCTGAAGAACCTTTTCTTTTACGTACTTTGTGATTATTACTAAAGTAAAGGAGTTTTCAAATTTTTCGTCCTCTATTTCCTGAACAGTAGGGTTAGATTTTATTATTTCGCCTATTTCTTCTATATTTCTAAAAACCATAAATGCTCTAGCTACTTTCATTAAACAACTAGGGCTGATTTTAATCTCCAAAAAATATGAATTCATTCCTTTTTCTTTAGCGTCACCCAATAATTTCTTCTCATAGTGGTTAAACTCCACATCTACACTATCCAAGACATCGCTTGGTTCCTCAAGAGGTCCTGCATCTATTAACTCTTCTTGTACTGCTTCAGATGTTGCGCTTACTTGTTGGTTTTGCTCTAGCTCTCTTAAGGCCTTAAGTAGTTCTTCAATATTGATATTATCTGAATTACCATCACCTATCTCTTGAACCATTTGCTCCAATGCATCTAGACATTGAAAAAGCGTATCCATAACTGCTTCTGTTACTTTTGCTTCACCTGAACGCAATTTTGCCAATACATTTTCCATAAGGTGAGTCAGTTCAGCCATTTTTTCAAATCCCATTGTAGCTGACATTCCCTTTAAGGTGTGGGCTGATCTGAATATTTCACCTAGTATACTTATTTCGTCAGGCTTTTTTTCTAACTCTAACAAGCTATGGTTAAGTGATTGAACATGTTCTTTTGCCTCTTCCATAAATATCTCTACATATTGCGTAGTATCCATTTATAAAACCTCCCCTCAAATTCTTATACGATTTACAATTTCTCTGGCAATCTTATTTAAAGGAACAACCGTATCTACGCACCCAGCCTTAATTGCAGATTTAGGCATCCCAAATACTACACATGTGGTTTCATCTTCTGCTATAGTGTGAGAATTGGGTCTTTCTTTAATCTTTGTCATCCCATCAGTTCCATCACTACCCATGCCTGTTAGAATGACACCTATTAAATGTCCAGTGTAATTGGCACAAACTGAATTCATCATTTCAGTTACTGAAGGCCTGTGACCACTTACTTGCTTTGTTTTAGTTAATTTTATTTTAGGCGTTTCTGAATGCTCATTTAGTACTAAATGGTAATCTCCAGGTGCAATATAACAGACTCCGTTTTGAATTATCTCCCCATCTTCTGCCTCTTTGACTTCAATGGCAGAAAGTTTATTTAGCCTGTTTGCCAAAGATTTTGTAAATCCTGGGGGCATATGTTGCACTACTAGGATTGGTGCAGGAATGTTTTCTGGCAGTAAAGGTAACGTCTCTTGCAGCGCTTTAGGCCCACCGGTAGAGGTGCCTATTAAGACAATACTTTTTAAACCTGTTGACTCCTTCTGCAGATTCATCATTGGTTCTACATCAGGCTTAATTTTGCTTATTGGTCTTAACTTGCGTAATTTTGTACTAGCTGCAACTTTAAGTTTAGCAGTTAGTTCTTCTTTAACCTTAAATATCTGTACACCTGTTGGCTTAGTTACAAAGTCAACAGCACCTTTTTCCAGCGCCTCTACTGTTGCGTCTGCTCCGTATACAGTCAGACTGCTCAACATAATAACTGGTGTGGGCATCTCGCGCATAATAATTTCTAAAGTCATTAACCCATTAAGAACAGGCATTTCTACATCCAAAGTTATTACGTCAGGTTTCAAAGTTTTGAGTTTTTCAATTGCCTCCTGCCCATTTCTTGCGATCCCAATAACCTCTAACTCATCATCCTTGTTTATTATATCTGATATAATTTGTCGCATAAAGGCAGAATCATCTACAACTAGAACCTTAATCTTCACCACTTTAATCACCTCGTCACTTATAGGAGACCTTTTCTTCTCATTTGGCGCTGCCAATCGAAAGTATGTTTAACAATCTTGTCTCTTTCTATTTCAGCTATCTCTGTAAATTCAACACTTATGGACAGCTTGCCTTTTTGATCTTCTCCTGAAAGTTGACTTGCTCGCACTACTCTTCCTATAACTGAAAGTGCCTCAGCTATATTTTCAAGCCACAAGTTTACATGTAGTAAATCATTCTGCTTAATTCCCACTTTAGTTAAAAATCTAAGGCCTCCACCACTTAAGTCTATGGTCTCTCCTTTATAGTAGGCAATTTTATTGAGGTCTTCACCGCCCTTTGGAATTATTCCATACTCAATTGGCACTTTAGCATCAACCCGTACATAATTACGTCTTTGAATCCGGTTTATACTTTTTTCTGCCGGTAGTTCCACTGTAAAGATGGGAATAGGTTCAGCCTCTCTATTTTTTACTACAGCATCAAACTTATAGTAACAGTGCTCATCCCAATAACAAATATTAACTTGTTGTCCTACTCTCAGGCTTACCAACACCCCCTCATGGATCGGCATGGCCAGCGTTATTTTCTTACTACCTATCTCCTCAACTCTGCTCTTGTAAACCCTTGTGCCATTAGGGGTGACAACTTCGATTTCAGTCAGTTTATTTACTTCTAGTTTTTTCAACACAGCACAACTATCCCCCTTGCAGCTAGTTTGCATTTATGAAACTAGTGACTTTATTAAAAAAGCTCTTTATTCCTGAAGACTGTTTCTTGATGTTTTTCTCTGGATAAAAATATCTTTCTGCCATAGCAGTAATTTCTGAAGTTGCTTTTGCTTTGGGATACCTTTTCATAAAAGGCATTTGTTCTTTAACCGCCATAGAAACATATTTGTCATATCCAATAGTCCCTAGGAGTTCTATTTTGTATTCTAAAAAGCTATCAGCCGCCCGACAAATTTTTTTGCTAGTTAGCTCCCCTTCAGCCTTGTTATCTGCTTTATTAACAACTAACTTAATACATTTTTTATTTTTACCCATAATACTATTTATCGTTTTAACAACTCCATATGCGTCTGCAATAGCCGTTGGTTCAGGAGTGGTTAAAAGTATAATCTCGTCTGCTGCCAATAAAAAGTGTATAACACTGCTGGATATACCAGCTCCAGTATCAATCAGTAATACATCCGATTTCCCTTCTAGGTACTCTACCTGCTCCATAAACTCCATTATTTGCTCACTTCCCAAGTCAGCAAGCTCTCGTACACCTGACCCCCCAGGTATTATCATGATGCCATCTTCACATGTTACAATTATTTCTTCTAGCCTTTTGCTACCTGCCATAACATGGAGCAAATTAAATTTAGCGTTCACTCCTAAGAGTAAATCCACATTGGCTAATCCCATATCTGCATCCAGTATTACCACATTTAAGCCCAACTCTTTAATCGCTAAAGCAAAGTTTACTGTAAAATTAGTTTTTCCTACTCCACCCTTGCCACTAGTAATTGCTATTACTCTCGTTAATTTTTGTTCACCATTAATCTTTCCTCTAACTCTATCACTGATATTAGATGCCATTAATCTCAACTTCTGCGCTTGATCTGTCATAAGGCCTTCTCCTTTAACACCATTTGTGCAAGCTTTGAAGGAACAATTAATTCAATATCGTCAGGTACGTTTTGACCCGTAGTCACATATGATATAGGTATTTTTGTATCTGCTATCACATTTAATAAAGGTCCATATGTATTAGTCTCATCTAGTTTAGTAAAAATCAGTTTATCAATTTTCACTTCTGCACAATAAGTGGAAAGAATATTCCTGATGTCTTTAGTTCTAGCTGTTGCAGCTAAAACTAATATATTCTCAATTTCTATATCTTTGCCTTCAGGTAAAAAAATTTTCAACTCAGTCATATGTAATTGGTTATTGTGACTTCTTCCAGCTGTATCTATTAAAATAATATCCTTATTAAGGTTATTCTCTATTGCACTTTTCATCTCCTTAGGAGTAAAAACAACATCAACAGGTATCCCTATTATTTCACCGTAGGTTTTTAGTTGCTCTACTGCTGCAATCCTGTATGTATCTGCAGTTACTAAACCAACACTCTTTTTTTCCACAAAAGCGAAGTGAGCTGCTAGTTTAGCTATTGTAGTAGTTTTTCCTACCCCTGTGGGCCCAATGAAAGCAGCAATTTTTGATTGTGCCTCTATTTGCAAGGGCTCTACCTTGTGAAAATACTCTTGCACCAGTGATATAGTCTCCCGTTCCAGTAATTCTTGGTCCTTTATTCCACTAAATGAGGTATTCTCCAGAATACTACTAGTAATTCTAGATGCTATTTTCGGTTCAACATCATTGTTAATAAGGTCTGTGTATATTTTTTGAATACTTTTAGGGTAGCTATTAGGACTTTTGATTGTTTCTATCTCATCCATCATTTTTTGCATCATTTTTAATACTTCGCTATCAGTACCAGTCGCTCTTTCTATTACCTTGGGCTTAATATTCAATTTCTCTTTATTTATTTCAGAAAACTGTTTTTTTTGTACACTCTCTTCTACATTTTCTCTATTATCCATAGCTGCAGTAACCTCTACTTGCTCCTTTTTAAAAAAAGCAAACAACCCACTAGGTTTAACCTTTCTAGTGTGTAATATTACTGCACTATCTCCCATTTCATACTTGACTTTTTTCATCGCCTCATTAACAGTATCTGCTATGTACTTTTTGACTAACATTTTACGTCACCATCCCGATTGACTGAATATTTACATCTAGTTCTAATTCGTTGTAGGATAAAACAACTAAGTTAGGATACATCCTTTCAGTCATCTTTTTAAAGTAAAACCTAATTATTGGTGGACAGACAACGATAGGGGTTAGCCCTTGTTGGTTTGCTTGCTCAATTAGCTGCCCCAGATTCTCCATTATATCTTGTGATCTACCCGGATCTAGCGCAATATATGATCCCTGCTCAGTTTGCTGATAATTATTCTTTAAGTCCTGCTCAATATCAGGTGATAGAGTAATAACATTGAGTACACCGTCAGTTACATGGGGAAGAACTATATGTCTAGCTATTGCCTGTCTTGTATATTCAGTCAGTATATCTATATCTTTAGTTTTGATAGCATAATCAGCTAGAGTCTCTAAAATAGTACTCATATCCCTAATTGTAACTTTTTCTCGCAATAAATTAGCCAGTACTTTTTGTACTTCTCCTACTGTCATTGCATCAGGTATCAACTCATTAACAACAGTGGGATTGGTTTCTTTTACGTGTTCTATGAGTGATTGAACATCCTCTCGACTCAACAACTCATATGCATAATTGCGAATTACTTCTGTAAGATGAGTTGCCAACACTGATGGAGGATCCACTACAGTAAACCCTTGTATTTCTGCTTCTTCTCGGACATTTTCTGAAATCCATTTTGCTGGAAGCCCAAAAGCAGGCTCTGTAGTATCAATTCCGTCAACGTTATCGCCTTCTAAGCCTGAGCCCATGGCTAAGTAACTATCTAATAAAAGTTCGCCATTTGATATCTCTACTCCTCTAATTTTTATTACATATGTATTTGGCTTTAGTTGCATATTATCTCTCATTCTAATTGGGGGGACTAGTAATCCCATCTCCATGGCAAACTGCCTTCTAATCATCACAACTCTATCCAAAAGGTCTCCACCCTGCTCAGTGTCCACAAGGGGAATTAGACCATAACCTAACTCTAACTCGATTGGGTCTACATGCAATAGGTCCATAACATTTTCCGGCTTTCTACTCTCTTCTATTTCCTCTTCTTCCGAAGTATCTATTTCCTCTTCTTCAGTTTTTAAGTTGGCTTGTCTCACATTAAACCCAATAAACCCAATAATAAACGCCAAAGTGAAAAATGGGAATATTGGCAACCCAGGTACAAGTCCTAACAGTAATAATACCCCTGTAACCGTAAAAAGGGCTTGGGGATTGTTAAACAGCTGTCTTACCACATCATGTCCTAAGTTTGCATCAGAAGCAGCTCTAGTAACAACAATACCTGTTGCAGTTGAAATTAAAAGCGCAGGAATTTGAGTTACAAGCCCATCACCTACAGTTAATAAAGTGAACCTATACATGGACTCACCTGCTGTCATGTCGTGCTGAAGCATACCGATTGCTAAACCAGCACCAATATTGATCACTGTAATTACCAGCCCAGCTATTGCGTCCCCTTTTACAAACTTACTGGCACCGTCCATGGCTCCATAAAAATCTGCTTCTCGCTGAATATCTTTTCGCCTTTGCCTTGCGTCCTCATCAGTAATTAAACCAGCATTCAAATCTGCATCAATACTCATTTGTTTTCCCGGCATTGCATCAAGCGTAAATCTAGCTGCAACTTCTGAAACCCTCTCTGCACCTTTAGTAATAACTATGAATTGTATAATGACTAAAATTAAAAATATAACAAATCCCACCAGAGGGTTACCACCTACAACAAATTGACCAAACTGCTCAATTACTTGCCCCGCATCAGCCTCTAATAAAATCAATCTGGTAGATGATACATTTAGTGAAAGTCTAAGTAGTGTTGTTAACAATAGCAATGAAGGAAATATAGAAAACTGCAATGGCTCTTTTGTATTCATGGCTACCATCAATACTGTTAATGCAAACGAAATATTGAATACCAATAAAAGACTCAGAAGATCCGGGTGCAGTGGTACTATCATCATAACCACAATCCCGATTACGGAAATGATTACAAATAAGTCACTGTATTTTGTGATTTTGCTAAATCTGCCTTCTGAATTACTCACCTACTATTTTCCTCCTCTTGAGTGTCTTGTCCCGTTGTTGAGTTTGTAAACAAAGGCCAGTACCTCTGCCACCGCTTGATATAGATCTGCAGGAACTGGATCGCCAATTTCTACCGTTTGATTTAATGTTCTTGCTAGTGGCTTGTCCTCCACTATAGGTACATCTTCTGCTTTTGCTATTTCCTTTATTTTTTCAGCTATTTTATCCTGACCCTTAGCTACTACTACTGGGGCCAACATTCCTTCTTTATATTCAAGAGCCACAGCTATGTGCGTTGGGTTTGTAATAACCACATCAGCTTTAGGCACATCCTGCATCATTCTATTCATAGCCATTTGACGCTGCTTTTCTTTAAACTTGCTCTTTATCTGAGGGTGACCTTCTGTTTGTTTATGCTCTTCCTTTACATCATGCTTACTCATTTTTATTGATTTTTCGTGCTCATACCTCTGGTACACAATGTCAATTGCTGCAATGATTAATAGTACCAGTCCAACCTTCCAGGCAATTGTAAAAATCAAATACCCCAAAAATTGTAACACTGCCATCAGTTCCATCTCTGACAACCCAGGTAATATATCTATATGAGCATTAATTGTAGTAAAAGTAATTAGCGTTACTGAAGTAATCTTAAAAATCGATTTAGCCAACTCTACCAAGCTTCTTTTAGAGAAAATTCGCTTGAATCCCTTAATAGGGTTTAACCGTTCAGGTTTTATTTTCAAGGGGTCTGCTGCGAGCAAAAAACCTACTTGCACATAACTACAAGCCATCCCCAAAATAAGGGCTGTCGCCATCACTGGTGCTACCATTTTTATGCTTAATCCTGCCAACTCTAGAAACATCACATAAAAATTGTTAGCATTGACTTCAGTTCGGTACATTTCGCTGAAAATAAGATTGGTATAGTTTTGCATTTGAATAAACATATAAGGCATTATAAATTTCAAGGTTAAGAAAGTACCGAATAAAACAACCGCTGAATTTAATTCTTGGCTCCTGGCTACTTGACCTTTGCGCCGTGACTCCCGTCTTTTTTTAGGGGTGGCTTTCTCAGTTTTTTCCTGCGAAAACAACTGCAGGTCAATTTTTTTTAGCAATCTTCTCTCCCTTTCATTTAGAACATTTTTATAAATCCATCTAATCGACTAAAGGCGTTGCCAAATAAGTTTGACATGAAGTAAACATATAGGGGAAGAGATATTATCAACATCAGGAAACCAGCTCCAATTTTTGCGGGCATCCCCACTACAAATACATTCATTTGCGGAACTGTCCTGGCTACAATTCCCAATGCCAGGGATGATATAAAGAGGGCACCAACTATTGGTGCACCAATTTGAAGCGAAGTTATAAACATGCCTCGCATTAAGTCGATAATGACTAAAACAAAGCTCTCATCAATCCGCAATCCTGCAAGGGGTATGAATTTATAACTATTCACTACCGCTTGTAGAAGCAGGTGATGCCCATCTATAGTTAGAAAAATCACTAAAGCTAGTAGATTTTTGAAATGACCTATTAATGGCACTTGAATTCCGTGCTCTGGATCTATCACATTGACAATATAAAAACCCATTTGCATATCTATTAGTTGTCCTGCTAATTGTATTGCTGAAAAGAATACTTGAATAAAAAAACCAATTATAAATCCTATGAGCATCTCTCCCGCAATACCAAAAGCATATAATGCTATGTGGTCAGGAACTGGCAAGGCTGGAATTGCAAACATTGACACAAATGCTATCATGCCAGAGAGCCCCACCTTAACCAAAACCGGTATATTTCTACCGCTAAAAACCGGAGCAATTAGAAACATGCCCCCAATTCGAGCCCATATAAACATGAATTGCTCCAGTTCTCCCATCCAGTACTGTATAACCTCCATAATCAAAACGTCCTATCGAATAAAAGTGTATAAGTGCAAATTCATAAAAATACTTTTAGAAAAAGCTATTATTACATTAAGCATCCAGGGTCCGAAAACAACAACTCCCCCCAATACAGCTACAATCTTGGGGATAAACGCTAAGGTCTGTTCTTGAATTTGAGTTGTAGCTTGAAATACACTGACAGCTAGTCCTATCAACAAACTACCAGCAAGCAATGGGCCTGCTATAAGCAGTGTAGTAAACATTGCTTCCCTACCAAAAAAAATAATTAATTCGTGGCTCATATAAATTCACCTCAAAAACTTAGTACTATTGATCTCACAATCAAATGCCAACCGTCTACTAAGACAAAAAGTAAGATTTTAAAAGGCAATGAAATCATCATAGGTGGCAGCATCATCATACCCATAGACATAAGTGTACTTGCCACAACCATATCGATAACTAAAAATGGCAAGAAAATCAAAAATCCGATTTGGAATGCTGTTTTTAACTCACTAATAACAAAAGCTGGTATTAATACGTGATTAGGGATATCATCATATGAGCTAGGTGGTACTCCATCATTCATATTGATAAAAAGAGCCAAATCTTTATCTCTAGTTTGAGCAAACATAAATGTTCTCAATGGCTCCATCCCACTCTCTAGGGCTTCAGTCTGGTCGATTTCCCCAGCTATATAAGGTTGTATAGCCTGTGTATTTATTTCATTCCATGTGGGCATCATAACAAAAAACGTTAAGAAAAGAGCTAGTCCAATTAGTACTTGGTTAGGTGGCATCTGCTGAGTAGCCAAAGCATTTCGCACAAAGGACAAGATAACTACTATTCTGGTAAAAGAAGTCATCATTATTAAAATTGCAGGTGCCAACGAAAGTATGGTTAACAGCATTAAAATCTGCAGAGTTAAAACTGTTTCACTTGGTTCATCTGCTTCTTCAATGCCAATATTTAACGTAGGCAACTGCAAGGGTTGTGCATCTGCCACAGTTGGCCAAGATAACAACAATACACTCATTGCTAATATGAGACTTTTGCAAAATAATTAACCCTTGATATATAAGGTTTTCAATATCATAAAAAAGGACTTCACCCCAATGTGGAGAAATTTTCAAGTGACAAAACAAGAAAACCCAC
>NZ_JBNPXS010000026.1:0-43023 GCF_050433185.1 Desulfitispora alkaliphila | reverse complement strand
TGCAATTAACTTAATGAACCGCCAAGTACCGAACGGTATGCTTGGTGGTGTGAGAGGACGGTAGATAAAATAATTATCTACCTCCTACTCGATGTTCTAAACTCAATTTTTCAGTATAGAATATAGTAAAAAGCATAAGGTGGAAAAGTATGATTTCGAGAAAGCTTGAATTATATAATAGTGCAGACCTATTAATTGAAAAAGTTATACAAAATTTAGATTTAGTCCAGATTACATTAGATGAAGTAATCAACTTAGATGAGTTGTACAATAAGGCTTTTGAAAGGGAAACAGGTAGTAATCACAATATGGAAAAACGAATTTTAAAGGTTATTATGACAAGGCTTCCCCCGCCAGTGGCAATGCAATCATTTCTTAATTTTAAGTCTAGACTTAATAAAATAATTAAACTGTACATTTTTCTTAAACAAAAAGTTATTGTTGAATATTTATACTATATCAAAACTATATACTCAAAACATCAAATTTTGATAAAGCTTACTAGACATAACGAAAACATAGTTTTTATAGTGCCTAATATTGATTTAAATATTAGCTTAAAACTTAAAGACACACTGATAAAAAACCATCGTGACTTATTGAGGCAAATTAGACCACAAAAATTTTCACAATTGTGACTTTTATGTTGACACAGTAAGATCTGTTGTGTAATATATATATAAATATAAATTAATAGATATACGCAAAAACTATGATGGAGAAAGTAGAAATTGAATTTCTTTTCAGAGAGCTGGTGGTAGGTGCGAATCAGCAGAAATCCAATTTTGAAAGCCACTCCGGAGTGATTGACTGAATAATATTAAGTCTATCCGCTTGGCTGGCGTTATAGCTAAGAGTTGAATTGCCTTTTTCTGGTGATTAACAAGGGTGGTACCGCGGGTGAAGTTTCTCGTCCCTATTTTTAGGGAGAGGAGCTTTTATTTTTTTTATAAGGAGGTTTAATAATGGAACAGCTTAAAGTTAAGATATTAGAAATTATTGAAAGAAACTGTAAGATTACTTCAAAAGATATCAGTATGATGTTGGGTATAAACACTGATGAAGTTGATCGGTTAATAGGTGAAATGGAACAGGAGAATATCATTCTTTGCTACCCTACCTTGATTAACTGGGAAAAGGCCGGTGGAGAAAATGTAACTGCTCTTATTGATGTAAAAGTTCAACCTCAAAGGGGAGTTGGGTTTGATACTGTTGCTGAAAGAATTTACCGTTTTCCAGAAGTAAAATCGGTATATTTAATGTCTGGAGGATATGATTTATCCTTGACAATTGAAGGAACTAGCATGAAAAAAGTAGCTCTCTTTGTGGCAGAAAAACTAGCAACATTAGAATTTGTACAGAGTACAACTACCCACTTTGTCTTAAAAAAGTATAAAGACAATGGAATTATTTATGAAGACAATGTGAGTGACAAAAGATTGGTGGTGAGCCCATAATGAGGCCGAAAATTGCGAAACAAGTTAAAAGTTTACCGCCCTCTGGTATCAGAAAGTTTTTTGATTTAGTAGTTTCCACCGAAGGAGTAATTTCTTTAGGTGTAGGTGAACCTGATTTCACAACCCCTTGGCACATTCGAGAGGCTAGCGTCCATACAATTGAAAAGGGCTATACTACCTATACATCAAATTATGGCTTATTAGAATTGCGAGAACAAATTGCTAAAAATAGTAACCGAAAATTTAATGTTCTATATAACCCTAAAACAGAAGTCCTTGTAACTGTAGGCGTTAGTGAAGCCTTGGATGTTGCCCTTCGAGCTATCCTAGATCCAGGTGATGAAGTATTAATACCAGAACCTTGTTTTGTTTCATATAACCCGTGTACGGTTCTAGCAGGCGGGAAACCAATAACAATAGAGACAACTGCTGAAACGGAGTTTAAAGTAACACCAGAGTTACTTAAGGAGCATATTTCTGACAAAACAAAAGTTCTTTTGCTTAGTTATCCCAATAACCCTACTGGATCTATTCTAACAGAATCAGAAATGCGAGAGATAGCTAAAGTAGTGTTTGAAAATGATTTACTAGTAATTTCAGATGAAATATACAGTGACCTAACCTTTGAAGGTGAACACACCTGTTTTGCCAGCCTTCCTGGAATGAGGGATAGAACAATTGTGCTTAATGGTTTTTCTAAGTCCTATGCCATGACCGGTTGGAGAATTGGCTATGCTATGGCCTGTGAAGAAATTATCGATGCTATGGTGAAAATACATCAATACAGCATCATGTGTGCCCCTGTAATGGGTCAGATGGCTGCTTTAGAGGCTTTGGCCACTGGCGAAGAAGACGTTAAGAAAATGTACAATGTTTACGATCAGAGAAGAAATCTAATTGTATCGAAGTTTAATAATATGGGATTAGAATGTCATACTCCAAAAGGTGCATTTTACGCCTTTCCTTCCATTAAAAATACAGGCTTTTCCTCTGAAGAGTTTGCCGAACGCTTGCTAATGGAGGAAAAAGTTGCAGTCGTTCCAGGTAATGCATTTGGATCCTGTGGTGAGGGATTTATTCGATGTGCCTATGCTTCATCCACTGAAAACATAGTAGAAGCTCTAAATAGAATAGAAGAATTTATAAAAAGAAATATAACCTGAGGTGAAATATGAAAATACAATTTATGGGTGCCGCAAAAAATGTAACAGGTTCATGTTTTTTACTTAGTACCGAAAAAAACAAGTTCTTAGTTGATTGTGGATTATTTCAAGGACCAAAAGAGGTAAAGGAATTAAACTATAATAATTTTGATTTCAATCCCGAGGAGATAGACTTTGTAATTTTAACCCATGCCCATATTGACCACAGCGGTCTAATACCTAAGCTAGTCAAACACGGTTTTAAAGGTAAAGTATACTGTACACCTACTACTCTAGAGCTTTGCAAGATTATGCTTCCAGACAGTGGTTATATTCAAGAGATGGAAGTAGAGAGAAAAAACAGAAAGAATATAAGAGCAGGAAGGGAACTAATAGAACCAATTTACACCTCAGATGATGCCTATGCTTCGATTAGTTATTTCGTTGAAGTTGATTATGATAAGCTGTTTACTATTACCGAAAATATAAAACTACGACTAAAAAACGCTGGACACATCTTGGGTTCCGCTATTGTAGAGCTGTGGTTGAAAGATGAAGCTAACCAACAGGAGAAAAAAATTGTATTTTCAGGAGATTTAGGCGATTGTAACCAGCCTATAATCAAAGATCCAGATACTATAACAGAAGCGGATTATTTGGTAATTGAGTCCACATATGGTCACAAAAATCGCGATAAAAGCAAGAGTAAAAAAGAGCAGCTAGAAGAAGTTATTGCTGAAACCATAAGATGTAAGGGCAATTTAATAATACCAGCTTTTGCTATTGAGAGAACACAGGACTTATTATACTATTTAAATCAGATTGAGCTTGAGGGTAAATCTGGAAATATGAGTATGTTTGTGGACAGTCCTCTTGCTATTTCAGCAACAGAGATTTTCTGTAAAAGTGATGATTACTTTGATCATAAAACTCAACTATTAAAAGATCAAACTAATGCTTGTCCTATTTTGCCAAAGGGTATAAAACTCACCAGATCAGCCGAAGAATCTATTAAACTTAATACTATAAAAAAGGGAGCTATAATTATATCTGCCAGTGGTATGTGTGAGGCAGGTAGGATCAAGCACCATTTAAAACACAATTTATGGCGCAGGGAATGCACAATTTTATTTGTAGGCTATCAAGCAATTGGTACTTTAGGCAGGAGAATTATAAACGGAGAAGAGAGAGTTAGGATTCATGGTGAGGAAATTGCAGTGAAAGCCCAAATTAAAAATATAGAAGGCTTTTCAGCTCATGCAGATCAAAACGCATTAATAAATTGGATTGATGCATTTACCGTAAAGCCAAGAAGAATTTTTGTGACCCACGGTGAAGAACAAAACAGCAGTATATTTGCTGAAAAAATTTCAACTAAATTTGGCATAGAAGCAGTTGTTCCTAGTAGACTAGATGTGGTAAAATTATAAATAAGGAGGCACTTTTAGATTAGTTATTTTGTTTATTTACTAGAATGTAGTGATGGTACATTATATACAGGTTATACTAACAACATCAATAAGCGTTTAGCGACACACAATAGTGGTAAAGGAGCTAAATATACTCGTAGTCGTTTACCCGTAAAAATAGTATATTGTGAAGAACACTTTACAAAATCTGCGGCTTTAAAAAGAGAATATATCATTAGAAAAATGTCAAGGCAAAAAAAAGAAGAACTTGTAAAAAAGCACCTACTTTCATGAAGGTGCTTTTATTATTCCAAATATGTATCTAAAGTGTTATAATAATTAAATAGGAGGGCAGAAAATGATTAATCAAAATGAACAATTAGGATTGGAAATGATGACTAACAGCTTGATTTTGCCCAGCTTGTTAATCAAACACTATAATTTAGTTGGCTTAACTGATGTTGAATTGTTAGTCTTGTTAAAGATATTGAGTATCAATAAGGATGATATTGACAACCACGAGTATTTACTTCGGTTGCCAGAAGCAATGAGTTCTGAACGAGCAGAAATAAAGAATTCAGTTGCCAGTCTGATGGAAAAGGGTCTGCTCACAATTAACGCTGAGCCTAGAATGGACATGCTCTATAAGCTCTTAGAAGACATTTGGGAAAAAGAAAATGCTCAGGGAGATGAAGGGCAATTATCAGCTAAAGTGGCAGATAGTTTATTTACCATCTTCGAACAAGAATTTGGTAGGCTTTTAACACCTATGGAGGCTAGTCAAATAAATATGTGGCTTACTGAAGATAAATATAATTATGATATTATTAAAGAGGCATTAAAGAGATCTGTATTAAGAGGGGTATTAAATTTCAAATATGTAGATTCTATTTTGAGAGAGTGGGCAAAAAAGAACTTTAAAACAGTTAAAGAAATCAAGGCATATGAAGCTAGCTATGGCAATAAACGCACTGGTAAAAGTGCTAAAGAACCAAAGCGAGATAGTTTAGACGATAAATATAACGATATATATATGACATAGGTTGTGATGTTCATGGTAAATTCTAAGTATAGTTGTCAGCAATGTAAAGATAGAGGTCTTATTATAAAAAATAAAGAGTATGCAGTTCCTTGTAATTGTGTTAAACAAAAGTCCATAGCTAAGCACTTTCAGTTTGCCAATATGAGTAAGGAATTGCTTAGATGTACTTTTAATAATTTTTCTTTGGATTTCTATTCTGAAACTGATTATGACCACCACTCTGGAAATAACTCATATAAGAAACTAGCCTTAAATGCGCTTCAGGCCAGTAGAAGGTTTTGTGCTGATTATTTACAAGGTCACAAAGGAAGTGGACTAATGTTTACTGGCCAAGTAGGGTCTGGTAAAACTTTTTTAGCTGCAGCAATCGCTAATGAGCTTTTAAAGAGCAAAGTGAATGTTTTATTTGCTGTAGTTCCAGATTTATTAGATGAAATAAAGAGTACATTTAATAATAATTATAAATCAGATAACACTAAAGATGAGTTAAACCTCTTGAAAAAATTACGTGATGTAGATGTATTAATATTAGATGACTTAGGTGTGCATAATTACACTCAATGGAGCAATAATAAAATTTACAGTATTGTTAATTATCGGGTAAACAATTCCTTACCAACAATTATAACTACAAATTTAAGTTTAAGAGAAATGGAGGAATTGTTAGGTGAGAGGACCACATCTAGAATAATTCAAATGTGTCATGTCTATAGACTTATGGTGTCTAAGGATATTAGACATATTCTCCGTAAGAAAGCAAGTACTAACTATAAATAGCGTTTTAGATTCTTTTTTACAGCTGAGGCAACCATTACATCATATATGTAATTTTGATTAGGGAAAAATAAGATTGAGTATTCCTAATCAGAGCTGTAAAGGAGGAAGCATAATGATTGAGATAACTGGAAAATGCCGTCATAATATCTATTTTAATAATGACGATCCCTGTACTAGATGTGCATTTTGTACAATTGATGGAAACGATTACTCTGACTTTAGACAAGGAAAACCATCTATTTGTGACGATTAAAAATGTGCGATCTCTTCCTAACCAATGCACTAGCATTGGTTTTCTTTTGTTATTAATATACCATTTAATGGGAGATAATAGTAATAGTAGCACTATAACGCAGATTGGGGGGAGAAAATTTGAAACGATTATTAATTTTATTGCTGATCTTAATGATGACAACCACAGGCTGTACAATTCCACTTACAGATTTACCCAAACCTGAAATACCTGTAACCTCAACTATCTATGATAAAAACCAAAACGAAATTTCTTCACTATTTGAAGAGTATAGATTAGAGGTTCCCATAGAGGAGGTTTCACCATATTTTTTGAAAGCTCTTTTGGCATCAGAAGATCATCGTTTTTTCGAACATCGAGGAGTGAATTTACAAGCAATAGCAAGAGCTACAATACGTAATATTAGGGCTAGACGTACTGTGGAAGGTGGTAGTACGATTACTCAACAAACAGCTAAAAACTTATTTCTGTCACCGGACCGCACAATGAGTCGAAAAATAAACGAGCTTTTTCTCACATTAAAGTTAGAAAGAACCTATACTAAAAAAGAAATTTTGGAAATGTACATTAATCTCGCTTTTTTCGGTCATGGAGGTTATGGTATAGAAGTTGCTGCTCAAACTTACTTTGGGAAATCAGCAAATGAATTAACCCTGGCTGAAAGTGCTGGCTTAGTAGGGCTATTACCAGGCCCAGCTTTTTACTCTCCATTTACAAATATGGATGCTTTTAAAGAAAGACAAGCCGTAGTATTAAATAGAATGGTTACTTTAGAAGTGATCACACCTGAAGAGGCAGAGGATGCAAAAGAAGAGGAAATAGTATTAAATCACAATAGAGAAAGAGTTAGAGAGGCACCATATTTTGTTCAAGAGATTATTAGTTATATAACAGATAAATACGATAATGGGCACGAAATGTTATACCGTGGTGGGCTACAAATTCACACAAGTTTAGACTTAGAAATGCAAAAGTACGCAGAACAAGCTCTACAACAGGGCTTAGCGGAATTTGAGCCTGAATTAGAAGGAGCGCTAGTAGCTATAGAGCCTAAAACGGGCTTAGTGAGAGCCATGGTAGGAGGTAGGGATTATTCTAGAAGCCAACGCAATAGAGTGATGGATTCAGATAGACCTCAACCTGCATCAGCCTTTAAGCCATTTTTATATGCTGCAGCTATTGGCAATGGTTTTACTTCAGCAGATATTATTAAAGATGAACCGATTAGCTTTGAACTGGCTTCAGGTCAAACATGGGAGCCAAAAAACTATGGAGCAATAGATTATTACAATAGAAACTTTACCCTTAAAGAAGCACTAATGAAATCAAATAATGTCGTTGCTGCAAGATTAATTGACAAGGTTGGCCCGGAAACAGTTGTCAGATATGCAAACAACTTGGGTATTAAAAGTACTTTATCACCTGTTTTGTCATTATCTCTAGGAACTTCCGAGGTATCTCCTTATGAGTTGACAGTAGGTTTTTCTACTTTAGCAAATCAAGGGGTTAAAGTTGAACCTATAATGGTTACAAAAATAATTGACCGTAATGGTATAGTACTTGAAGAAAACTCAACCTATAGAGAAATAGCTATTGATAAAAGGGTAGCATATATAGTAACAGACATGTTGAAAAGTGTGTTAGAACCAGGAGGCACTGGGGCAAATCTGAGAAATATATTTAATAGGCCAGCTGCCGGCAAGACTGGTACCTCGCAGGATTATCGAGATGCCTGGTTTGTCGGATACACCCCTGATTTAGTTGCAGGAGTTTATGTAGGTTATGACGACCCAAAGTCTATTGGACGGCCAGGTGGAGCTCTAGCAGGACCTATATGGGCAAACTTTATGGAAAACTCCCATAAAAATATAGAGGTTAGGGACTTTGAAGTACCAAGTGGAATTATAGAAAAAACTATATCTATGGAAAGTGGAAAGCTTGCCACAGATTATTGTCCAGAGAGAATTAATGCTACCTTTATCCAAGGGACTGAACCCACTGAAATCTGTGATTTGCATAAAAGAGGTCAATCTTCTGCACCCGAAGAGGATAGTCAAAGGGATAGTGAAAGAGGAAATCAAAACTTTTTTGATTGGTTCTTTAATTGGAACTAAAATATATATTGCAAAATATATATATGTGGTGTAATGTAATTATGTAATTTTAGAGTTAGGGGTGATAGTTATGTGGAAAGGAAATCAAGAGAGGACGCCTATAGTTGAAGCAGTTAATAAATATGTAGAAGATAAAATTATTCCTTTTCATGTACCTGGTCATAAACAAGGTTTAGGCAATACTGAACTGAGAGATTATCTTGGCTCTAAAGCTCTAGAAATTGATTTGACCTGCATGGAAAATTTGGATAACATTTGTAATCCACTGGGGGCTATTAAAGAAGCTCAAGAGCTAGCAGCTGAAGTTTATAAAGCAGATCACTCCTATTTCTTGGTCAATGGCACAACTTCTGGCATTCAAGGAATGATTATGAGTGTATGCAAGCCAGGGGAAAAGATTATTATTCCTCGCAATGCTCATAAATCAGCTGTCAGTGGCATTATCTTAAGTGGAGCAATTCCAATTTATATTGAACCAGAAATAAGTATAGAGTATGGTATGGCATTACAAATAACACCGGAGAAAGTAGAATATACACTAAAAATGCATCCCGATGCTAAAGCTGTATTTGTTATTAACCCTACGTACTATGGTGTGGTCTCTGACCTAAAGGGAATTGTAGATGTAGCCCATTCCCATGGAATTCCTGTTGTAGTAGATGAAGCTCACGGAAGTCACTTGTACTTTAGTTCTCAGTTACCTATGTCCGCCATGGAAGCAGGAGCTGATTTGGCTGCAGTAAGTACTCACAAACTGGCAGGATCTATGACGCAGAGTTCTATTTTATTATTAAACGAAGGGTTAATTAGTCAAAAGCACG
This sequence comes from Desulfitispora alkaliphila, assembly GCF_050433185.1. NCBI lineage: Bacteria > Bacillati > Bacillota > Desulfitisporia > Desulfitisporales > Desulfitisporaceae > Desulfitispora > Desulfitispora alkaliphila. The sequence goes on along the minus strand of NZ_JBNPXS010000026.1, from coordinate 34,008 downwards.
TCAAGTCTGTTTTAAACTTAATGCAAACTACTAGCCCATCTTACATTTTACTTGTATCTCTAGACATTGCTCGTAAGCAGATGGCTTTAAGTGGGCGAGAAATGATCGCTAATACTATGACCATCTCGGAAAAAATATGCTATGAGATAAGAAAGATGGAAGGGATAGCTTTAATAGAAGATAAATTAGCTGAACATAACAGCTTTTATGGCTTTGATAAAACTAAAATAACTATAAATGTAAAAGGCCTAGGTCTTTCTGGGTATGATGTTGAAAAAATACTGCGAGATAAATATGGAATCCAGGTAGAGCTATCAGATCTTTTCAATGTAATCTTTCTAATCTCAATCGGAGATAACATGGATAAAGCTGAGGTGCTCATTACTGCACTTAGAGACATGATAAAGTCACACTCGAAACAAAAAGTTCTAAAATACAGTGTACAGTTACCAGAGATCCCAAATCTATCGGTTTCGCCTCAAGAAGCCTTTTATAGTGAAACCAAAACAGTAAGATTAGATCAGGCAGCTGGTGAGATAAGTGCAGAAATGATAATGGCATATCCCCCAGGAATCCCAATAATATGTCCAGGAGAACGGATTACTGAGGGAGTAATTAATTATGTTAAGGTATTAAAAATAGAGAAAGCAGATTTGCAGGGTCCTGAAGATCCTTTAATAGAAAATATCAAGGTCTTAGAAAATAGATTAATTTTAGTAAATGATGATTTATGTGGAGAAGGAGACGTGAATGATAATGTCATCTGAAATTCCAAAGACTAATTTTGCAATTATTGGAGGTTCTAGTACACTTTCAATTAATTTTCCTGAAGATGTTGACCCTGAAGTTAAAGTAATTGCATCGGATTTAATATTTCAAACTCCTTATGGGGAAAGTCCAAAGTTTAAGCTTCTTGAAATTAATGCAAAAAAGATTCTACTATGTAAAATGCACGGGTGGAGACCAGGAGTTCCGAGAAGAGATGCCTCTCTTCAAATCTTTTGGGTATTTTATAAGGCTGGAGTTAAGAGTATAATCGCCGAAGGAGGCGTTGGTAGTATTAACCACTTATTAAAGCCAAGAGACCTAGTTATACCCAATGACTACATTGATCACTCTATGAGAAAAGATGTAACATTAGACTTGGGTTACCTCTCAATTATGAGAAACCCAGTTTGTCCTCATACTAGTAAGATTTTATATGAAACCGCATTAAAAAATACTGACGCCAATGTATTTAGTAGAGGCAATTATGTAGTTACAGATGGGAAGCACTTTGAAAGTGTAGCAGAGGTCCATTCCTTCAAGCTAATGAGCGGAGATATTATCGGTCAGAGTATGTGTCCTGAAGTTTACTTAAGTAGAGAGATTGGCGCTTGCTATGGGCGAGTAGACATGGTAGTAAACTATGCAGAAGGTATAATATGCGACTGGGAGCATGCTGAATTAAAGGATATCTTCTACAACGAGTCAGTGCGTATAGGATCAATCGTATTAACTACTATGATACAGCTGACCCAAGAAGTGGAAACATCTAGATGTGAGTGCAAAGACTTACGTAAAAAAACTTTATTAAAGATAGATTAGAACAAAGCTAACGGCTTTGTTCTATTTTTTTTATCCGTTTCTATAATTATTATGAGGTGATTTCTGTGGAAGGGCTGACTTCGATAGTTATACTAGCTCTAAATATTTTTATTGTCCTTAGAATTTATTGGTGGATAGTTGTCAGGTTAATGAAGCTGAAAGAATTAAATATAATGCAACCATCCCGGGTACTAATTACTGTAGCTACAATTCTCGCAATGGGTATTTCCTTTATTATTTTTACCTTTGGCTTAAGTTATTTTATGATTAATAATTATGGGTTTAGAGAAAACTACATAATTTCTGCTAGTGATAGCGTACCTTTAACTAAGTTAGATATGCATTTGTTTTTATACTTTAGTGCAGCAACGTATTTCTCTTTAGGGTATGGAGACTTTGTCCCTTCAGGCAATATAATGTACCTACTAGTATTTCTTCAAACTTTACTGGGCTATGTAACTTCTGGATTAATTTTGGCTTATGCTTTTGATATTTTTATCAAGACAACAAAACCGTAAAAAAATTAACTAGAAACTCATTGTAAAAGCTATTGTCCTATGTTATATTGTATTTAAGATATTGTATACAGTATTTTAGCGAGGAGGCGTAAATATGGACTACCTTGTTACCTGGATTGAAGGAGAAGAAGTACACTATAAATTCACCACAGAAGTGGGACTAAGCGACTTATTAAGTGAAAAACATAACTGCATTTATACAAAAGTAAACTAATTTAATGAAACCTGGCTAACTGACAAAGTTAGCTTTTTTTTTGCCTCTTTTAAAGTTGAAAACTATACTTTTAGAAGGATAATAAATACATACAAAGAAATATATAGTTAAGATGAAATATCAGGTAAAGGTGGTTAGATATATGGATATACAAGCAAATAAAAATTATAACCTAGATAACACCTACGCGATAGCCTTACAAAAACTGCTTTCTATGTCTTTTGATGAGATTGCCTGGAAGTCGGGTGCAACTTATGATGAAAATTCGGGAAAGTTAGAATTACAGTACTTAAATGGTTTTGTCTATTTAGATCAGAATGGACATATGACTTTTAGTGATGTAGAGCCAAACTTACAGGAAAGAATAGCTATTCTTCACTATTTGTGCAAAGCCGATGGTGCACCTCGAGTACCTGATAAAGTTATATCCTACAAAGAGCTAGAAGGAGGAGATATTTATATTGGTCCCTTTACCAATAGGGCCATTAACCCATTAATTAAGATATTTGGAGAAAACCCAAAAGAGCTACATAAATTACTTGAAGTTTGGCCAGGAGTAAAAGCGCCCTATGGCGATTTTAGCATTGAAGTAAAGGTATTTCCATTGGTGCATATATATTATGTTCTTTGGGAGGGCGATGATGAATTTCCACCTAATGGAAACATATTGTTTGACGTTAATACAAATAATTATTTATCTACAGAGGATGCTGCTGTTATAGCAAGCAATTTAGTCTATAAAATGCCTAAACTATAGGACCTTAATTGCATCATCATTGAAGGTTACATTTATTGTTATTGAAAAAATAAAATACTAAAAAACAAAGGATTGTATAGTAGGAGGTACAATAATGAAATCAAAAATTAGAGATATTAACTTAGCACCTATGGGTAAAATAAAAATAGATTGGGTTAAAGAACATATGCCCGTTTTAAATGAGCTTAGAGAAGATTTTGTCCAGAAACAAATTTTTGCCAATAAGAAAATTGTAATGTGTATGCATTTGGAAGCAAAAACCGCTTATTTAGCCAGGATAATACATGAGGCTGGAGGAGATTTAACTGTTGTAGCAAGTAACCCTTTATCTACTCAGGACGATGTAGTAGCAGCTTTAGTAGAAGAGGGAATAACAGCTTTCGCATGGCATGGAGCTACTGATAGCGAATATCAAGACCACATTAAATCCGCCCTTGCTTGTGAACCAGATTTGATTATTGATGATGGTGGAGACCTGGTAGCTACTTTACACACTAGCTGTAAAGAGTATGCTAATAACTTAATTGGCGGTACAGAAGAAACTACAACAGGAGTACTTAGGCTAAAATCTATGGCTAAAGAAGGAGAATTGAACTTTCCTGTTATAGCTGTTAACGATGCTTTTAGTAAATATCTCTTTGACAATCGTTATGGTACCGGACAATCTGTGTGGGATGGAATAATGAGAACTACGAATTTAGTAGTCGCAGGTAAGACTGTAGTTGTCAATGGTTATGGATGGTGTGGTAAGGGTATTGCAATGAGAGCTAAGGGCTTAGGTGCAAAGGTAATTGTTACAGAAATTGATACTATTAAAGCAAATGAAGCCATTATGGACGGATTTTCTGTCATGCCCATGATAGAAGCAGCAAAATTTGGCGATTTTTTTGTAACAGTTACTGGAAATAAAGATGTAATTAGAAAAGAACATTTAGAGGTAATTAAAGATAAAGCGATAATGTGTAATGCGGGTCATTTCGATGTGGAAATATCCAAAAAAGACCTAAACTCATTAGCAGTAAAATCTAGATTAGTTCGAGATAACGTTCAAGAATTTACACTTGAAGACGGCAGAATCGTTTATTTACTAGCAGAGGGCAGATTAGTTAACTTAGCTTCCGGAGATGGGCATCCTGCTGAAATTATGGATATGAGCTTTGCCCTTCAAGCACTATCTTTAAGATATGTACTTGAGAATCACGATAAAATGGGAAGTGGTGTACATGACGTTCCAGATAACTTAGATGAAAGAGTAGCAGCATTGAGATTAAAAGCTCTTGGTATTGAAATTGATACACTAACACCAGAACAAGAAAAGTATCTTAATAGCTGGCAAGAATAATAAAGAAGCAAGTATACAAGAGATTGGCAAATAAGCCAGTCTCTTTTTGTATTTACAATAGTCTTTTTGTTAAAAATAACTTTATCAAATGATTCTGAGGAGTGGTTGTGTGGTAGCAAAAGGGCTGGATCCTGTTATTATAGTTGGCGGCGGACTTGCTGGGTTGACAGCTGCGGTGCGCTTAGCTGAGAAAAGGATAAAAGTAAAGATTATTTCTCTTTGTCCAACAAGGAGATCTCACTCAGCTTGTGCTCAAGGAGGTATTAATGCTGTATTTGACACGATTCACCAAGGAGATTCAACTTATGAGCACTTTTTAGATACTATTTACGGAGGTGACTATTTGGCCAATCAGTCATCTGTAAAACAAATGTGTGAATCTGCTCCTGAAATAATTAACTATATGATTCAAATGGGAGTTGCCTATAATAGAAAAGAGAACGGTGAATTAGACTTGAGAATGTTTGGTGGTGGTAAGAAGAACAGAACTGTATATGCTGGCACTACTACAGGTCAGCAAATGCTTCATTGCTGCGATGAACAAGTGCAAAAATGGATGGAGCAAGGCATGATTGAGAAATATGAAAGCTGGGAGTTTGTATCTTTAATCAAGGATGATAATCGTTGTAATGGAGTAGTAGTTCAAAATGTTGACACATTAGAGTTGAAATCGTTTAGAAGTAATGCAGTAATACTGGCGACTGGTGGAGCTGGGTATATTTACGGTAAAAGCACTAACTCATTAATTAATACTGGAGCTGCAGCTAGCTCTGTCTATCAGCAAGGTGTATTGTTTGCCAATGGTGAATTTGTTCAAATTCACCCTACAGGAATTCAAGGTAGAGATAAAATTCATTTGATTTCTGAAGCAGCTAGAGGTGAAGGGGGTAGAATATGGACTTATAAGGACAACAAGCCCTGGTACTTTTTAGAGGAAATGTATCCTGAGTATGGCAATTTAGTTCCTCGGGATATAGCTGCTAGAGCAATCTACGAAGTTTGTGTCAAACAAAGGTTGGGAGTAGATGGAGAGAAACAGGTTTATTTAGATTTAAGAGATGTAGATGAAAGCATACTGCAAAATAGACTTGCTGGAGTTGCAAATACATGTAAAAATTTTTATTCGATTGATCCAAAAAAAGAGCCAATCAAAGTTTTTCCAGCAGTTCATTACTTTATGGGTGGTCTTCATGTTGATAATTACCATATGACAAATATAAAGGGCCTATTTTCAATAGGCGAATGCGACTACATGTATCACGGAGCAAATAGATTAGGTGCTAACTCCCTTTTAGCCGCCATTTACAGCGGCTTTAAAGTTGCTCCACATGTACTAGACTATATCTTGGGTATGGAAAGCAAAGATGACAAGTTGTGGCAAAGGACAGAACATGATGTCATTACTAGTACCAAAGAAGAATATGAAAGAATAAAACATATGAATGGCAATGAGAGTCCTTATAAACTTCATCAAGAAATGGGCACTCTAATGAGTGAGTACGCTTTTATTGAGAGAAATAATAGAGATTTACAAAAGGCTGATGAAAAACTACAAGAATTACAAGAAAGATGGGATAATATTACTATTAACTCTTCTGGGAATTGGGGTGCTAGTAGTATTCTATTTGTTCGTCAATTGAGACATATGATGGAATTAGCTCGGGTTGTAGTTATTAGTGCATTACACAGAAATGAAAGCCGTGGAGCTCATTATAAGCCAGAGTTTCCTTATAGGGATGATGATAAATGGCTTAAAACAACTTTAGCAAAATGGACACCACAGGGTCCTAAAATTAGCTACCAGGAAGTAGATACATCGTTTATCACCCCTGGAACTCGCAGCTACGATACCAAAGGGAGGTAATTTAATGGACGAAAAAGTAACCCTTAAAATCAAACGCCAGCAACACTCAAGTAAAGCACACTGGGAAAAATTCGAATTACCAAAAGAAAAAGGAAAAAGTATCGTAGTATGCTTACAAGAAATAAGAGATAACCCAGTTACTATTGACGGTAAAGTCACTACTCCAGTTATTTGGGAATGTAATTGCTTAGAGGAGATGTGTGGAGCTTGCATTATGATGATAAATGGCACTCCCAAGCAAGCCTGTTCTACACTCATCGATAATATAGAAGGAGAAGAAGTTATAATAGAGCCACTCAGCAAATTTCCAGTTATAACTGACTTAAAAGTAGATAGGTCATCTATTTATAACAGTAATTATCTAATAAATGGATGGATAGAAACTGAAAACAATACTGAGAACCCAGTTTATGATCAATGCTTCAAACAATTATCTGATGAAGTAACACAGTGCATCTCCTGTGGAGCCTGTTACGAAGTGTGCCCCAATTATTCATCTAAAGCAGAATTTGTTGGCCCAGCACTTCTGCCACAGCTTAATAGATTAATCAATCACCCTTTGGGAAAACCTCAAAAAGTAGCTAGGCTAAAAAAAGTGGCCGGTAACGGCAAAATACAATGTGATAGCTCAAAAAATTGTACTGAAGTTTGTCCAAAAGGGATTGGTATAACAAATTACATTATGGAACTAAAAAAAGAACTTAGAAATATTTGAAAGAAGGCTTTTAATAAAAAGTGAAAAGTGATAAAATGGTTTTGATTACAATGTAGTAAGCAGGAGGAATATAATTATTATGAAGCTTTATCCAATTGCACTAAACGTATCTAGCCAAATTCTTATCGGGAGGATAAAGGCATGAGTAAAAGCTTTAACATAAGCATTATCCCGAACTTATTTACTTTATCTAATTTGTTATTGGGTATCCTGGCTTTAATTTTAACTATGGATAATCAATTTAGATTAGCAGCTTTTTTAATTCTTATCTCAGTTGTCCTAGATGCAATGGACGGTAAAGTCGCCCGTCGACTAGATGCAACTACTTCTTTTGGAAAAGAACTTGACTCTCTGTCGGATTTAGTTTCCTTCGGGGTTGCACCAGCTATTTTACTTTATGCATCTGTTTTACAAGGGGGATTTGGTGTATTTGGTCTTGCCGTAGCTGTTTCTTTTGCCCTTTGCGGAGCAATTCGCTTGGCTAGATTTAATACTTTAAATATCACTGATTATTTTATCGGAGTTCCCATTACCTTTGCTGGTGGTGTAGTTGCGCTTATCATAGCTACAGGTATTGCTTTACCAACATGGTTTTATTTAGTATTAACAGCTGTATTAGCTTACCTAATGATTAGTAATTTTAGAGTACCTAAGTTTTAACTACATAAAAATAAGCTATTGACTAAAGTCAATAGCTTATTTTTGTGCTATACCTAATTTTTTGCGATATGCAACTATTCTCGAGCGATAATATTTTAATGTTTGAAAATTGGGTTGGTGTTTTGAGTTTTCCTTTTGTAATAGTTCTTGGTAGAGTTTGAGATTATTCACCGCTTGCATCTTTTCGAAGGCGCTTAACACTGGATTATATCTCATCTATATTACATCCCCTTTTGCCATTATTTTATAGTTATTATTACCCTTTTACATTTCTTTTATAAACATTAAACAAACAAGACACAAATTGGAATAAATTCATCTCAATTACATATATTTCTACTATTAAATATGAACTAAAGTAGGGGTTAATTATGGGTGAGTTTATACTACTAATACTACTAAGTCACACTTTAGGTAGAATTAACTATAAGTTTTTTGTGAAAGGTACAAGTAATTATATCGAAGTCCTAAAACAATGTGGACTGCCGTTATTTTTAATAGCTCTTCTTTGGGAATTAATAAAGGGGGGAGCCCTTTCTCTTGTGTTAGTAAACTATAACTTGCCTTTAGAGATAATAGTTCTCTACGGATTAATTTTTTTCTTGGCTAACTACTCTGGCCATAATAATGATAATATACCAGTTTTAATATTAGCTCCTCTAGGATTTATGTATATTTATGAACCTCACCTAGTTAATACTCTTTTGTGCTCTTGGCTCATGATTATCTTGATTACTAAGAGTTTAAGTGTATGCCTATACTTAGTTCCATTAACTGCTTTAGCTTCATTTTTCATTTTCAATAATAGTTTCTTACTATTATATTTCTTATCGATTTTAATCTTTATTTTTTATTTGTTTGTTCGCAAGAGTAAAGTTGAAAAAAGGGAATTCACAATTTTAAATTGAATGCTCACCATTTTTCATTTTATCTCATACTATAAGGTAAAAGAGTAAGCCTGAAGGGGTGAGGGATGTGAAAGTATACTTTATTAAATTGCCCGGTTTTATAAGACAATTTTTATTTAAGGTCTTAAAGTAAGGGCAAGGGAGTAGATTAATATCTACTCCCTTATTACTTTCTTAATATTATTTTGATTTTACTAAGCCAATACCAAGAAATCCTCCTATACTGCCCGCAAACAAGATTACCAGTACTTTAGATATTGAGTTCAAAGCTGAAATATCACTGTCAAAAGCCATGGAGCTAAACAATAAAGAAAAGATTAAATAGAAAACTGCTACTCCTATGCCATGAATTAATCCTTTTACAGCAGCCCTTTTTGCTGCTACAATAGATCCAGCAAAAACACTTAAAAATACAATCAAATACCCTGCCACATTTAGCGAACCTTCGCTTACTCCAGTAAAGTGTAGTATAAATGCTGTAATGAAGATAAAAATCAAGCTAATAGCTATCGAGAATAGAAAACCTACAATTATTGCTAAGATACTAAGATTTAAACTTTCACCTGCACCGTTAGTAGACAAAAAGATCACCTCACTTTTTTAATTTTTATGTCTTTTTAATAATTATATGTATTAATATTTATAAAAGAATGTCTTTATGATATGTTGTTTGTGCAGGGATTTAAATTTTTTTGACGAATAAAGATTAGAACATTGTAAAGAAGTTACGAAGGAGGGGCATTGTGGAAAAGACAGTAGGTTTTCCGGCTACTTTATTTTATTATTCGCACTTTCCACTATGGAAAACTTTTTTTGAGAAGTTAGATTTCAAAGTCGAAACTTCTCCTATCACAACAAAAGAGATCTTAGATATGGGGGTAAAAGAAACTGTAACTGATGCATGTGTCCCTATTAAAATATACCATGGTCACGTAATGGAGTTGAAGGATAGGGTAGATTATATTTTCATTCCTCGTATGGTTAGTGTTAATAAAGAGGCTACTTTTTGTCCAAAGTTTTTAGGTTTACCCGATATGGTCCGACATTCAATCGATAACCTTCCCCAATTAATAGCCCCTAGAGTAGATTTAAAAAAGGGTAGGTTTGAACTTTGGAAAGTTTGCAAAGATATTGGGGAAAAGCTCAAGAAGGGAACGTTTCAAATATTTCAAGCTTATAGATCTGCTTTAAAAGAACAAAAAGACTACGAAAATAGTCTGCTTTCAAGAGCAAAACCTTTAGATTATTTACAAAATAATAAAAACAGTAACTTCCTGTTAAGCAAAAATGATACGGCAGTTAAACTTGCTATACTGGGATACCCATACGAGTTATACGACCCTTTTATTAATGTGAATTTCTTAAAAAAGTTAGAAGCCATGAATGTTGAGATACACACCGTGGAAATGCTTACCAACGAACAGCTTAAGTGTCAGATAAGTAAAATACCAAAAAATCTGTTCTGGCATTATAGTAATAACGTCATTAGAGCTCACTATCACTATCTAGAAAAGAAACTAGATGGTTTTATTCATGTTACGGCTTTTGGCTGTGGCCCTGATGCAATGGTGGATAAACTGATGGAACTGAGTTGTAAAGAAAATGGTGTTCCCTTTATGTCTTTAATCATAGATGAGCATTCTGGAGAGGCGGGCTTGATAACTAGGCTAGAGGCTTTTGTGGATATGATTCGTTTGAGGAGTGAAACTAGATGAAAATAACTTTTCCCTACATGGGAACTTCCCATATAGCTTTTAAGCAGCTAGTTGAACAAGTTGGGCACGAACCGGTGGTGCCACCGCAGCCTAGTAAGAGGACTTTAACCTACGGCACAAAATATAGTCCTGAATTTGCTTGTATTCCATTTAAAGTTCTACTGGGAAGCTACATTGAAGCTTTAGAGAATGGCGCTGAAATGATAATAGCTTCTGGTGGAGTGGGACCATGTCGAGCTGGTATATACGGGATGCTTCACGAAAAGATTTTAAAAGATTTGGGATATGAATTTGAAATGGTTATCTTTGAACCGCCAAAAAGAGATATAAAAGATTTTCTAGGTAAAATAAACAGAATAATAAAGCCAAACAACATCTCCTGGGTTAAGTTTTGGAAGGAATTCAAGCTAGGTTGGGATAAACTTAAGCTACTAGACGAAACAGAAATTCTCGCTTCTAAGGTTAGACCTAGGGAGATAACTAAAGGTGAGACAACAACCGCTTATAAAAAATGTCTCCAAATAATAGATCGGTCACACACTAGTACTGAATTACAGAAGGCAAGGTTAGAGACTGGAAAAATATTAAAAAATATCCCTCAAGACTTAAATAGAGATTGTCCTAAGGTGGGTCTAATAGGAGAAATATATGTAGTTTTAGAGCCATTTATTAATTTAGACATTGAGACAACACTTGGAGAAATGGGTGTTGAAACCCATAGGTCTATTTATTTAACGGATTGGACTAGAGAAAATGCTAAATCAAAGGGAATTGCTAATATCGAGGATGCAGCTCGTCCGTACTTAACTGAATTAGTTGGCGGTCATGGTATCAATAGCGTTGGAGAAACTGTTATCTATGCAAATGAAGGCTTTGACGGAGTTGTACAGTTAGCACCTTTTACATGTATCCCAGAAATTGTGGCTAAAAGTATTATGCCGCAGATCTCTAAGGATTTAGATATTTCAGTTATGACTATTTTCCTTGATGAACAAACAGGAAAAGCTGGTATCCAAACTAGATTAGAAGCATTCATCGACTTATTAAAACAAAAACGGCTAGAGAGGAGAGAACCTGCCTCATGCATGGCTACTTAGGAATTGATGTAGGATCTGTTAGTACTAATGTTGTTATTATTGATGATGAATATCAAGTTTTAGAAAGTTTATATATAAGAACCAATGGCCAACCCATTAAAGCTGTTCAAGATGGATTGCGACAAATTGGCTCCAAATTGCCTTCTGACATAGTTATAAAAGGAGTTGGCACAACAGGAAGCGCTCGTAATCTCACTGGGGTAATAGTGGGTGCGGATATTGTAAAAAATGAAATTACAGCCCATGCTGTAGCGGTAACAAAATTAGTTCCAAATGCTCAAACTATTATAGAAATTGGGGGCCAAGATTCCAAGATTATTCTGATGCGAGATGGCATAGTCACCGATTTTGCCATGAATACTGTATGTGCTGCAGGAACTGGGTCATTCTTAGATCAACAATCTAATCGATTAAATATACCCATAGAGGAATTTGGCAAGATAGCGATCCGATCTAAGTCTCCAGTCCGTATTGCTGGTCGCTGTGGAGTTTTTGCTGAATCTGATATGATTCACAAACAACAAATGGGGCATAATACAGAAGATATAGTAGCAGGGCTCTGTGAAGCATTAGTACGAAATTATTTAAATAATGTAGGTAAGGGCAAAGATATATTAGAGCCTATTGTTTTTCAAGGTGGCGTAGCCGCAAATATAGGAATCAAACATGCTTTTGAAGAAGCATTAGGTAAGAAAGTCACCATACCAAAGCACCACAACGTTATGGGAGCAGTTGGAGCTGCTTGCTTAGCAATTTCAGAAATGAAAAACAATCCTAACAACAAGACCTCCTTTAAAGGTTTTGCTGTAAGTGACATGAAATACAATGCTAGCAGTTTTGAATGCAAAGGGTGTCCCAACCTGTGCGAAATCATTAATATACACATTGACGATAAACTTATAGCCAGATGGGGAGATCGATGTGGTAAGTGGGAGGTGGCTGCAAGCTAGTATTAAATTGGTTTATTTTGGATAAATTAAGAGGGGAGAGTACATTTTAGGAGGTATCCCCTTGAAAATAACTTTTCCCCACATGGGAACATTATCAATTCCAATAAAAACTTTGCTAATCGAGATGAACGTAGATGTGATGTTGCCTCCGCCAACTTCTCAAAAAACTATTGCTCTCGGAGCAAAATATGCTCCAGAGTCCATCTGCTTACCCTTTAAAGCTAATTTAGGAAATATCATGGAATCAATAGCGCTAGGTGCAGATGCGTTTATAATGTTAGGAGGTAATGGTCCCTGTCGTTTTGGCTTTTATGGTCATTTGATTAAGCAAATCACTGATGAACACGGATTTAAGTGTCAGTTTATCGATTTAAGTGATTCCAATGTTAATAAATATAAGTTCTTTAAGAATTTGAATCCCGATTTAACCTTAAAAAAGTTTTTTAATGCATTAAGAATTAGTTGGTTCAAATTAATTACTATTGAGAAAATAGAAGAGCGATTATTTTATTCCCGGCCACGAACAAGTACCGAAGGTTTCATGAAATTGGAAAAAGCACATGAACATTTTTTAAAAACCATAGACAATGCTTTTACTATCAAAGAAATCCAAGCTGCTGCTTTAGAATTTCAGCAAAAAGCATCATTTCTTGAAGTTTATAAGGGTGAGAGTGGTGAAAAGGTCCATGTAATACGATTAGTTGGTGATATTTTTATAATGCTAGACCATTCATGCAACTATAATATTATTAGGGAATTAGGGAAACTCGGGGTTCAAGTTAGTCCAAGTATTAATGTTTCTACATGGCTAAAAAGCAACATCTTTAGCTATAGACTTACCCCCTATGGCAGGAGTGTAAAAAAATCTGCATTATGTTATCTGAAGAACTCTGTAGGTGGACATGGACTAGACACAATTGGCAATTCTGTTAACTATGCCAAAAAAGCTGCAGGAATTATTCATCTGATGCCACTTACTTGTACCCCTGAAATAGTTGCCAGAAGTATCTTGCCCAGTATTTCTACAAAATTTGATATACCAGTAATGTATTTGACCTTAGATGAACACAGTTCGGCTACAAACATGTATACTAGATTAGAAGCATTTGTTGACATGCTGTAAAATTATATTTAAATTATTGTATAGTAGGTGAAAAAATGAAGCTTACACTAGAAGAAATTTGTGAAAAGCTACATCAGAATGATTACAAAATAACTCCTCAGCGACAAATAATTTTAAAGATTTTTTTAGAAAATGCTGAGCAGCACCTCAGTGCCGAGGAGGTATATGCCATTGTCCGGGACATAAACCCTGATGTTGGCCTTGCCACCGTTTACAGAACACTAGATCTTTTAGCTGAATTAGAAATTCTGCAAAAGGTAAACTTTGGCGATGGTAAGAGCAGATATGAGTTTTCAGATTTAGAGGTTCATCATCATCATCATTTAATATGCGTTAAGTGCGGTAAGGTTACAGAATTTGACGATGACCAACTTGAAACTCTAGAAAAAAATATTGCTCAAAAAAGTAATTTTAAAATCATTGATCATCAATTAAAATTCTTCGGCTATTGCAGTAATTGTCAGACTTAAATAACAGGAGGTTTACCGTAATTGTATTTTTTAAAAGTAATATCCCATTTTGACAGTGCACATTATCTGAGACAATATTCAGGTAAATGCTCAAATATCCACGGCCATACGTGGAAAATCGAAGTAACGGTTAAGGGAAGTAAATTAAACCATCAAGGGCTATTGATTGACTTTGGTGATTTAAAAACTCTATTAGCTAAGGTTACAGATCAATTTGATCATAAGCTAATAAATAATGTGGACGGTTTTACAGATGATGAGTTGAACCCAACTGCTGAAAACTTAGCATACTATATCTACAATAAATTTCAGGTAGCCCTACCAGAGCACGTGGCAGTTCACCAGGTAGAAGTTTGGGAATCAGAGAAATCTTGTGCCATTTATAGTGAGGAGAGATAATTTGTCCACTGAAAATGCAAATATTATAGAGATGTTTTCCTCTGTTCAGGGCGAAGGAGTTTATGTAGGGTGTAGACAAGCTTTTTTACGCTTTTCCGGTTGCAACCTTAAGTGTTCCTATTGCGATACTATATTCAATTCTGACTTTTGTGCTCTAGAAACTTTACCGGGAACAGGTGACATCGAAAAAATTAAAAATCCTATATCAATAGCTCAAATTAGGGCACAACTTGATATCTGGTTTAATAGTTGTCCTCATCATTCAGTAAGCTTTACTGGTGGCGAACCTTTATTGCATGCAGAGTTTTTAAATGAATTAGCAAGGTATATAAAATCTAGAAGTGTTAAAACCTTTTTGGAGACAAATGGAACTCTGCCAAATGAACTCAATAAATGCATTGAACAGATTGACATTATTAGTATGGACTTGAAACTTCCAGAGACTTTGCCTGATTGGAATGAAGAAATAGCAATTGCTCAAAGAAAATTCTTACAAATTGCCCGAAATAAAGACCTCTATTTAAAAGTTGTGGTAGCAGAGAATAATACAGAAGAGGCGTATTCAAATATGGTTAATATGATAGCTCAAGTGGATTCTAGTATTCCTTTGATAATTCAACCAGTTACGCCCACAAGTAATGTTAAAATTGCCCCATCAGCATCAAAGCTGTTACATTTTCAACAGCTAGGTTTAAGTCAGTTAAGGGATGTGCGAATTATTCCCCAAACCCACAAACAAATAGGTTTACTATAATTTCGGAGGTGCCATATGGATAAAACCCGAATTGAAGAAGCAGTTCGCATGATATTAGAATCAATCGGAGAAGACCCTAATAGAGAAGGACTGGTAGATACCCCCAAAAGAGTGGCTAGAATGTACGAGGAAATTTTTTGCGGGCTTAAAGAAGAACCTAAAGAGCACTTAGATGTAGTATTCACTGAAGGTCATGAAGAAATGGTACTAATTAAGGATATCCCTTTATATTCCATGTGTGAACACCACCTTTTACCCTTTTATGGTAAGGCTCATGTGGCTTATATTCCCAGAAAGGGTAAAATAACAGGTCTCAGTAAATTAGCACGGGTTGTTGAGGGTTTCTCTAAAAGACCTCAATTACAAGAGCGGTTAACTACTCAAATAGCAGATTCCATTATGGAATCACTTGACCCCCAGGGAGTAATAGTAGTAGTGGAAGCTGAACACATGTGTATGACTATGCGGGGAGTAAAAAAACCAGGCTCTGCAACTATCACATCTGCTGTTAGAGGGTTATTTAAGACTAATGAAGCAACTAGAGCAGAAGCATTTTCGTTAATAAAAAACTAAATTAAGTGTAACTCAGGAGGTTTAAAATGGAGGATAATAAGGAAGAAAAATTGGAGTTAATCGCACTAAAATCTTTTGAAGAAGAAGCTGAGCTCTATAAGGTAGTAGATTTCCTGAATAAATCCTTAAGAGAGAAGAAACTAATGTTCGGTATTGCTAAAGACGATAAAGAGGGATTTACTCTATCTATATACGAGATATAAATATATCAGGAGGAATAAAGTATTTATGAAATTTCTTTTGACTAATGATGATGGTATAAATGCTCATGGGATTATTTCCCTAAGAGAAATAGTTGAAGATTTAGGAGAAGTCAACACTATAGCTCCTAAAACAGAAAAAAGTGCTTCAGGTCATGGAATAACGATGCACTACCCTCTATATGCTAAAACATTTAATTACAATGATAATTCAAAGGGTTGGGCTGTGGACGGAACTCCGGCTGATTGCGTGAAGTTAGCTCTAACCACTATTCTAAAAGAGGATAGACCTGATATATGTCTTTCAGGTATTAATCGCGGAGCCAATTTAGGAACAGATGTGTTGTATTCTGGAACTGTATCTGCAGCAATTGAAGCTGCACTGTTAGGAGTGCCGGCAGTAGCTATTAGCTTAGCCGATCCAAACCCCCAGTCGTATACTAATGCAGCAGCTTTTATTAAAGAGTTAATTGATAAAAGTCTTTCTAACAACTTGCCTCCGGATACTTTATTAAATGTAAACATTCCCAATGTGCCAACCGATAAAATTAAAGGTGTGAAAGTAACTCGTTTAGGCGAAAGAAAATATGCAAACGTATATGAAGAGAGAAAAGACCCTAGAGGAAATGTCTATTATTGGCTTACAGGGGATGTTGATGAAAGCAATCCGCATCCAGAATCTGATGTATATGCTGTAAAGCATAACTACATTTCAATTACTCCTATTCACTTCGATTTAACAAATCATTACCTAATAGATAAGGTTTCCGCCTGGAACTGGAACTAATGAAAGGGGGAAGTTATGCATTTATTGTTTTATATCTTTATATTCTTTTTCATATTTAATCTAGATGTTATCACGGACAGATTTAGTGGCAAAAAGACTACTAAGTCTCCATATGAAGCCTTTTTATTACCAGTAATTCTAGGCCTACTGCTAGCTATGGTAAACAGTCTACGTATATTTTTTGTATACCAATTAATAATATTTATAATATTGGCCCTTGTTGTTTACCTTGGTTTTATAAAGATCAAAAAGAAATACCTATAACTACCAACGCTTTAACCTCAAGATAATTGACTTGAGATTGACTGCTCCGGTTAGTACTAACATTAAAAAGTAAACACCAGCAGCTGCAGTGCATATTAGCAGTAGTGAACCCAAATCACTACCTGTTACCAGCAGCTGTTTTTTTAATTGTATTATAACTAATAGCATGACTAAGCTAGCTATTAGAGGTTTAACAATGCTGTTTTTAACATCTAGTTCAAAGTTAACTAACTTTCCCAGTGCCAATAAATTTAAAAATGCAACTGTTAAGAAGCTTAAATTGACTGCTATGGCAACTCCCTTAATGCCGTAGGATGGTATAGCTGCTAGCAAGTAGATTCCACCTAGTCGAATAGCTCCTCCCACGATAGAGTTTATCAAAGGGATTTTAACTTCGCCTAATCCTTGGAGAATCCCAGAACAGGTCTGATGTAAATATAAAAAAACTCCTCCTAATGCTAAAATCCTCAAGACTTGACCAGCTTCTCTATTATTAAAGAGTGCCACTGTAAAATTCTCAGCAAGTACAAAAAAAACCAATGCACTGGGAATTCCAATCATGAAAGTCATAGCAATACTCAACATAGTTCGCTGCTGAATAGATCTAATATTATTTTTGGCAACTGCCTCAGAAATTGAGGGAATTAGAGTTACAGCTAGTGAAATTGTAAATACTGTTGGTAGAACTAATAGTGACATGGCAATACCTGAATATTGACCGTACAGGGATGTGGCTTCTCTAAAAGTAAAACCAGCCGCTTGAAGTCTTTGGGGAATTAACATAGCCTCAATAGACATTATTACACTTGAAACAATCCGCGTAAGGGTAATAGGAATTGAAAGCTCATGTATATTTTTCAGTATAGTAACTGAGCGCAAAGAGCTCTGATAGTTGGGCGGAGTCGGCCTTTTCCTGCGATAGATAGCATAAATAGTTAGTAATCCTACAGCTTCCCCCGCAACCATACCTATTGCGATTCCCACAACCCCGTATTCCAAACCATGGGGTAGCAGTAAAAGACTCAGATAGATTCCTACTGCCACTCTAGTTATCTGTTCAACTATCTGGGTAATTGCAGTGGGTGTCATTTGCTGTAGGCCTTGAAAAAAGCCCCGAAAGACTGAGGAAATAGATACAAGCAAAATTCCTGGAATCATTGTTTTTAAAATTAAGTAGACTCGAGGATCTGCAAAGGCTCTATCTACTAGGTAAGGCAGAACAAGATATAGACCTAAAGTAAAAAAAGAACCAGAAATCATCAAAAAAACAGTAGCTATCTTCATGATCTTGTAAGCTCCAGCTATATTGTTTTTAGCCATCTCTGCAGATACTAATTTTGACATAGCCAAGGGAATACCGGCTGTAGCTAAAACTAATACCATTACATAAATGGGAAATACCATTTCATATAAACCAATTCCCTCATCTCCAACAATTCGAATAATAGCTACACGATAGCCAAAGCTTAAAATTCTATTAAATAAACTAGCAATAAAAAGTATTGCTGCACCCATTAAAATTGATTGCTTTGTCATTTCTGGCCTCCAGAAGACTTTTAAGAAATAATATGCTAAAAACTGCTCATCATGCTGAAAAAGTAAAGACTATTAAACAGGAAAATAAAAGTAACTGTTGAAACAGATATATGAGGAGGGTCTTTTCATGAATCAATTAATAAAGAAAATAAATACCATGGATAATCAAAGTTATAGTCGTTATAAAGATTTAACAGGAAAATTTAACTTTCCAAATTTTTCACTTTACTTGGACTACATCCAAGGCGATCCCTTTGCTACACCTACAAAGATTAGGGCAAGAGTAGAGCAAGTG
The DNA here is from genome assembly GCF_050433185.1 of Desulfitispora alkaliphila. Lineage (NCBI taxonomy): Bacteria > Bacillati > Bacillota > Desulfitisporia > Desulfitisporales > Desulfitisporaceae > Desulfitispora > Desulfitispora alkaliphila. Next base: position 15,280 of record NZ_JBNPXS010000026.1, on the reverse strand, counting down.
AACGCTGGTTTCAAAACTGATTTATTTGATACTCAGTACAAACGAATTGCCTTAGAGGACTTTCTAACTCGCCAGGTACATAAAGCCATAAAAAAGATCGCTAAAGGCATAAGGGGAACTGGAAAAAGTGGCATAATAGAAATTGACAGTGGCGGCCAAGAGATTTTGAATAGAACCGCTGTGGTAGTAAACTCTGATTATATAGAAGCAAGATTGACTATAGGCTTGCCAGCGCGAGGTAGAAGGGTACTTGCCCGAGTAGCGCTAGAAATGTTAACTGATGAGTTGCCAAAAATTATTTCATCTTCTATTTACTATAAAGCTATTGATGCCACTAAGCTCTCTGAATTCATAAAATTATCAGAAGACCAATATACTCTAAGGAAAGAGCTTAAAAGACTGGGTCTGGTAACATTTGTAGCAAACGGATCAATCTTACCTCGAGAAAGCGGAATTAGTAATAGACCATTACAATCTGAAAACCTAGTACCTTTTAAAACACCTGAAGAACTTCAAGTAGAAATCAATTTGCCTAATCGTGGTAAAGTGGTCGGTATGGGATTGCCCGCAGGTATTAGCTTAATTGTGGGTGGTGGATATCACGGCAAGTCAACACTGCTCCAAGCAATTGAACGGGGAGTTTACAATCATATTCTCGGTGATGGCAGAGAGTTAGTTGCTACTGAGGAATCTGCAGCAAAAATTAGAGCAGAAGATGGTCGTTATGTATCTAATGTGGACATAAGCTCTTTTATCAACAATCTCCCTTTTGGTCAGAATACAGTAGAATTTTTTAGTGCTGATGCTAGCGGCAGTACTTCCCAAGCAGCTAACATTAACGAAGCCTTGGAATGCGGAAGCAAACTACTATTAATAGATGAGGACACTAGCGCTACTAATTTTATGATTAGAGACAAACGCATGCAAGAGTTGGTGAGTAAAGATAAGGAGCCTATTACTCCATTTATTGATAAAGCTCGGCAATTGTGGAAGGAAAACGGGGTTTCCACTATACTAGTTGTTGGTGGAGTAGGGGACTACTTTGATGTAGCTGATAATGTGATAATGCTCCATGAATATAGCGTTACGGATGTTACTGAACAAGCAAAGAAGATTTCAGAGAAATACAGGGACGCAAGGAAGAAGGAGGGGGGAGACAGCTTTGGACATATAAAAGAAAGAACTCCTATCTTTCCAAAGGTTTTAGATAGCTCTAAACTGAAAATAGATGCAAAGGGTAAGAATTCTATACAAATTAACAAAACTAATATCTCTCTTAGTCATGTAGAACAGTTGGCTGATCCCAGTCAGACAAGAGCAATTGGTTTTATAATTAATTACGCACTAAAAAACTATAGCTCATTGGGTTTATCCTTAAACCAATTAATCGATAAAGTTCTTGCTGATATAGATGCAAAGGGGCTAGATGTGATATCAATCTTTAAAGGAGGGCATCCAGGCCAGCTAGCCTTGCCTCGCAAGCATGAGATAGCTACAGCATTTAACAGATGGCGAGAATTGAAGTTTACAAAAACAAAATAGGGTTATAAGAGGTTGTGGTGAAATGCTGACATTACTTGAAAAATTACCATCTGAATTTGAGAAAAAGTTCAAAGATTATATTAAGATGACAGAATTAACGAAGGTATCATTATTGTTAAATACCAATGCCGCATTAGTTATTACCAATAAGCAAATCCTTATAGCAAAGAAAAAGTTTCTTTTAGGTATAAGGGTAACAGAGTTACCCCAAGAAGATTTACTAGATTTATTGTACAATGAAGACACATATGAACTAGTTTTTAAAACTAAAGAGAAGGATATAGCAATTACAGTTGACAACGCCCACGTCGCTATTTTAGAAAAATTAAAAATGTTAAAGGAAATTTCCCTTAAACGTAGAAATTAATAAATAACATTTAAAAGAAACCAACTAAGTTTTTGCAATACTCAGCAGAGGAGGTTAAGTTTATGACTTTCGGTTTTATTCCAAATTTCGGTGTTACTGAGCTAATATTAATATTAGCTGTTGCCTTGATAATCTTTGGTCCTGGTAAGTTACCTGAAGTAGGCAAGTCTTTAGGTAAGAGTATAAGAGAATTTAAGTCGGCAACTTCAGGTAAAAATGATAATGAAAAAGAAGAAGAAAAAGATAATACTGATAATACTCAGGAAACAGATGAAAATAAAAAGGCTTAAAAGAGAGGGAATTTTCCTCTCTTTTTATTTATTACTTTTATTTATTAAAAGGAGATTTATCTACTGCGTGTTTAAGGCGTTCTTGACTGATATTGGTATATATTTTAGTTGTGCTAATATCCTTGTGTCCCAGTAACTGCTGTAACTCTAAAACATCAGCAGCACCACTATCGTATAGGTGTGTGGCAAAAGTGTGACGCAACTTGTGAACTGTAATATAATCGGGTAAGTCTGCTTTTTTTATTAGATCCTTTAAGATGTTCTGCACAGCTCTAGGGGTCATACGTGAGTAGTTTTTACTTAAAAAGATGGCATTTTGACTATTGGGTTTTATTTTTTCATTTCGAGGACGCTCCTTAAGGTAATCTAACAGCGCTTTTTTGCACGCTTCATTTAATGGTATAAATCGCTCTGCATTACCTTTACCAATAACACTCAAGTACGTAAAGTCACTGCGAATACTGTCTAAATCTAAAGCAGTAAGCTCACTAAGTCGCATCCCGGTGTTTAAAAACAGTATGAGAATACACTTGTTGCGCATTTTAAACTTACTATCAGTTTCGTTAACAGCTGCAAACAGACGTTCAACTTCATCCATAGAGAGAAATATGTGTTTTTTCTTAGGCATTTTTGGATACTCAATTCCAACCGTAGGGTCAGTTTTGATAGATTTATCTCGTACTAATAAATATTTATAAAAGCTCTTGAGACTAGCAATTTTACGGGTTTTAGCATTGATATTGAGCTTTAGCAAGCTTTCAGCAAAGCGAAAGTATTGACGAATCTCATTTTCGGTAACAGAATCGACCATATCCATAGTAACAGCTGTAGCGTCAATTTGAGCAAAGTACTCTTTAAACTCTTGCTCAGATTCTTGCACAACCATTTTTCTGTGGTGCAAGAGCCATCTGAAAAAAATAGATAAATCTGATGCGTACGATTTTACTGTGCGCTTAGAATAATTTTTATCTCGTTCTAAGTAATCTAAAAATTTGTATGCCGGCGCAGGTAAGTTTGCTAAATCTAACATGATACACAAAACCTCCAAAATAAGCTATTTTTGCTAATAATACCATAGAGTAAAGAACTTTACAAGTACTTCGTATAAAGTTATTTTCACGAAGTTACATTAAGAATTGACACAAAGCATAAACCACTACTTATTCAAGTAGTGGTCTTTGTTTACAGGGATTATTATTTCCTGACCTGGATAAATGTGCTGATCTATGTAATTGAGTTTTCTCACTTCATATATATTTTTGCGAATATCTTTTGAATAAGGATATTGTTCTCGTACAATATTCCATAGCGTATCACCCTGTTTTACTACAATCGTCTTTGTTAATGAGTCTTTCTCTGAAGATAAGGCAAATACCACTGGTGTTAACATGAAGCTTACCACTATTACAACTATACAAATCCGCTTCCAATTAAACTTCCATTTAACCATTTAACCTACCTCCTAAAATTTTAATCGAATAAATGTTCTCTTTCTACTAACATAATATCAAAACACCTGTTCGATGTCAATAGAAAAACGAACACAGGTTTGCACTCTTTAGCATGATATGGTATAATTTCACCAAAGGAGGTATTTTTATGACATATATAGATTTGACTAACAGACAACAAACCATTTTACAGTACATAAAATCTGAATTAAAGAGAAAAGGCTATCCCCCATCAGTTCGAGAGATAGCAGCAGCTGTAGGTCTGAATTCTACTTCTACAGTACATAGTCACTTATCCAACTTAGAAAAAAAAGGCTATATTCGTCGAGACGCCACTAAACCTAGGGCAATTGAAGTACTAGACGGATCTTCTAATACTGCCCCCAAAAAAGAAACCGTAGATGTTCCCATTTTAGGTAGCATTACAGCTGGGCAACCAATTTTAGCTTTCGAGAACGTTGAAGACACCTTCCCTATCCCCGCTGAAATTGCAAAAGCAGATCAGGTTTTCATGTTATCGATTAAAGGAGATAGTATGGTCGAGGCTGGTATCTTAGATGGGGATTATGTGTTAGTTAGACAGCAGAGCACTGCTAACAACGGTGACATTGTAGCTGCTCTTATTGATGAAGAGGCCACTGTAAAAACCTTCTATAAAGAAACTGACTGTTTCCGGTTGCAACCAGAAAACAGTCAGTTAGAGCCTATAATGGCAAAAGAACTTTCCATTTTAGGTAAAGTTATTGGTGTTTATAGACACCTGGCATAAAGTAGCATTTATTAATACACTACCTTATTCTTTTTCTTTTCAGCATACTCCTGTTGAGCCAGCTGAACTACCCGATCTAGAAGCTCCTTATATGGTAATCCCGAAGCCTCCCACAGTTTAGGGTACATACTCACGTTTGTAAACCCTGGAAGGGTGTTAATTTCGTTAATTAACACTCTTCCATCGTCTTTAGTTATAAAAAAGTCTACTCTTGCTAATCCCTTGCAATCAATAGCTTGATATGATTTTACTGCTAAATTACTTAATTTAGCAAGTACTTCCTCATCTAATTCTGCCGGAATTATAAGCTTAGAATTATTATCTATATACTTAGCATTGTAATCGTAAAATTCATTTCCAGGCACAATCTCTCCAGGCACTGATACGCTCAAATCTTCGTTACCTAAGACACTGATTTCCACTTCCCTAACGTCTACAAATTCCTCTACAAGGATCTTGCTATCATAGAGAGCCGCTTCAATTAGCGCTTTTTCTAATTCTGATTTGTTTTTAGCCTTGTTTATGCCTACACTAGATCCCAGGTTTGCTGGTTTCACAAAACAGGGATATCCCAATTTTGTTTCGATTTCTGTTATCACTTGCTCAAGCTTTTCATCTTGATGCACTTGTGAGCGCTTAAGGGCTACGTATTTAGTTTGAGGTAAACCGTTATTAGCATATACAGCCTTCATAGCCAGTTTATCCATTCCAACAGCCGAAGCCATCACACCGCCACCCACATAGGGAATATCCGCTAATTCAAATAACCCTTGAATGGTGCCATCTTCCCCATAGGTCCCGTGGATAATTGGAAAAATCACATCTATTGGTATAGTTTCGCCAGTATCAATCACTTTAAGCCCTTGTATAGAAGGTATAGGCAAAAAGGTAATCTGCTTTCCTCTTCCAACTAGGGTTTTATCCTCTGATTCTAACAGCTCCCGAGGATCTATTGGCCCTAGCCACTCACCTTCATTGGTAACATATACTGGGATTACATTGTATTTATCTTGATCTAGAAACTGAATGATAGAAGCTGCAGATATTATTGATACCCGGTGCTCTCCAGATTTACCACCAAAAACCAAAGCTAAATTCACTTTACTCAAAACTTATCGCCTCCTATCTACTTATTATTCTATGAATGAGAAAGGCGTTTAAAACTAAAATTTAGTTAAATATTCGTCAATTTCCCATTTATGGACTTGCAATCGATAATTATTCCATTCAATTCGTTTTGCTTCCATAAACCTTGAGAAAGCATGCTCTCCCAATGCTTCTTTAACAACTTCATTTTTAGATAATTCTTTCATGGCTTCCTCTAAGCTTTCTGGCAAATCTTTTATTTGATACTCTTCTCGCTCTTCTGGAGTCATAGTATAGATATTCTTATCTGTTGGCTTAGGAGGCATTGTATTCTTCTTAATTCCGTCTAAACCAGCTTTGATTGTAACAGCTAAAGCTAAGTATGGATTGCATGATGGATCTGGACTTCTCAACTCAACCCTAGTGCTGTTGCCTCGCTTTGCGGGGATACGCACCAAAGGACTTCTGTTTTTTTCAGACCAAGCAATGTATACCGGTGCTTCAAATCCAGATACCAAACGCTTATAGGAGTTAATTGTTGGGTTAGTAATTGCACAGAAACCAGATGCGTGCTCTAATACTCCACCCACAAACTTAACAGCCACATCACTTAATTTGTTTTCCGCATTTGAGTCATAAAACGCGTTCTTACCATTTTCAAAAAGAGATATGTTTACGTGCATCCCTGAACCAGCTATCCCATAAATGGGTTTTGGCATGAAAGTGGCATGAAGTCCGTGCTGCTGTGCAACAGTACGAACTACAAACTTAAAAGTAGCTATGTTGTCTGCAGCAGCTAAGGCATCGTCATATTTGAAATCAATTTCGTGCTGACCTGGAGCCAGCTCATGGTGAGAAGCCTCAATCTCAAAGTTCATATCCTGTAGTGCTAGAACCATATCTCTTCTTGCATTTTCCCCTAGGTCCACTGGAGTCAAATCAAAATAGCCGGCCTTATCATGAGTATTAGTAGTAGGCTGCCCGTTTTCATCAATTAAAAACAGGAAAAACTCCGCTTCCGGGCCCACATTTACTGTATAGCCCATATCTGCAGCCTCTTTTAATACCCGTTTCAAAGTATTTCTAGGACATCCAGTAAATGGTTCATTATTAGCATCATAAACGTCACATATTAATCTGGCAACAGCACCTTCACCTTTTGATTTCCATGGGAAGGTAACAAAAGTTGAGGGGTCTGGCTTCAAATACATATCCGATTCTTCGATTCGCACAAAGCCTTCAATTGATGATCCATCAAACATCATTTCACCATCAAGAGCCTTTTCTAATTGCTCCACAGTAATGGCTACATTTTTCAACACACCAAAGATGTCAGTAAACTGTAGACGTACAAATTTGACATTTAACTCTTTAGCTTTTCTAAGTACATCTTCCTTTGTAAGCTTAATCAATTGTTTCATCTCCTTAATAAATACTATTCCTATATTTTAACATACTGTTTTTACTTAAGCAATTGAGCAGCAGCATTATTTATTGCTAATTGGCTATGTTCAAAAGCTAGTCCTCCTTGAAGGTAAACCGCATAAGGACTTCTGAGCGGTCCATCTGCACTTAATTCAATAGAAGAACCTTGGACAAAGGTCCCCCCTGCCATGATTACTTGATCGTCGTAACCAGCCATAGGAGCAGGAAGTGGTTCTACATGAGAATCTATAGGCGAGAAAGCTTGTAATCCTCGACAAAACAACTGCATTTTATCAGCTGTATTTAGTTTTATGGCTTGGATAATATCAGTTCTCTTTTCCTGTGGTCCAGGTGAAACTTCATACCCCATCTGAGAAAAAACTGACGCCGCATAAATAGCGCTCAATAGCGCTTGTTTAGTAACATGGGGCGCAGTAAAAATTCCCTGATATTGAATTCTTGGGTCAATCAAAGTGGCACCCACATGGGAGCCAATACCAGGAGCAGTCAGACGATTTGCAGCTGCTTCCACATACTCTTCAGCTCCCACTATGTACCCTCCTGTGGGTATCAATCCCGCACCCATATTCTTAATCATAGACCCAGCTATTAAATCTGCCCCCACTTGGGTAGGCTCCTTAGATTCTACAAATTCACCATAGCAATTGTCTACAAAACAAATAATCCTGGAGTCAATCCCCTTGACTATTTTGATTATCTGCTCAATTTCTGTAATTGAAATGGATGGACGCCATGAGTAGCCTCTAGACCTCTGGATTAATACCATTTTAGGCCTTTCTGCAGCTACTCTCTCCCCAATTGCTTCTTTATCTGGACACCCGTCTGGTTGCAGCTCTATTTGACTATAGTGAACACCTAAATCCGCTAGGGACCCGTTGCTTCCTCCTGTTGTTCCCAAAACTTGAGCCAGAGTATCATATGGCGCACCTGCTAGGGACATCAGTTTATCTCCCGGTTTTAAATTGCCATAAAGACAACAGGCAATTGCGTGAGTTCCTGAAGATATTTGACCCCTCACTAGGGCAGCCTCCCCATTAAAAACTTGGGCAACTATCCTTTCTAAGGTCTCTCTCCCCAAATCACCGTATCCGTAACCAGTACTGTACTGAAAGTGCTCATAACCAACTCTGGCTTGGGTAAAAGCAGTAAGTACCTTTTTTTGATTATGTAAAGCAACTGTATCAAGACTCTCAGAAAGCTTTTTCGTATTTTCCAAAGCATTTGCAACAATAATACTGAAATGATCACTATTCATTTAGTTTCTCTATCCCTTCTAATGTAATATTACTTCAATAATTGTAACATAAAGCCCCTGAGCAGCAAAGAACCTGCCACTCAAAAACTACTCCACTAAATCCTCCCTTTCAATAATCATAAGCTCATCGCGAGTAATGCTTTGTCTCTCCACAAGTCTCACCGCTTGACGCCTTATTGACCTTTCAATCACATTTCTCATCATTCTAGCGTTCCCATTATAGCGGTGTCCAAAAACTACCTTGTCTTTAATTAAATGCTTCAAATATTCCTTTCCCTCTTGGGATAAATAGTACTGTCTTTCTTTCAGCATTTGCTCACCAATTTCTAAAAGCTCTTCTTCTCGATAATCGGGGAAATCTACTTGTATGGGAAACCTAGACCTAAGGCCAGGATTAGTTTGCATAAAAGTATCCATTTCCTCTTTATATCCTGCTAGTATCAGTATGAGATTATCCTTATGATCTTCCATCCCCTTAACTAAACTATCCACTGCTTCTTTGCCAAAATCCTTTTCTCCACCTCGAGCTAAAGAATAAGCTTCATCAATAAATAGTACTCCTCCTTGAGCCTTTTTAATTTGAGCCTTAGTTTTCTGAGCCGTCTGACCTATATACTCACCTACTAAATCAGCTCTCTCAATTTCAATTACATGCCCCTTTTGTAAGATGCCCAGTTCTCTAAATAGCTTTCCGATTATCCTGGCCACTGTGGTCTTCCCTGTACCTGGGTTTCCCTTAAATACCATGTGCATCACAGTGGGCTGAGAATTTAATTTTTCCCTTGCCCTCTTTTTTTGAATTTCTACAAAAGCAGAAATCTCCCAAACAAGACCTTTTACGTCTTCTAAACCTATAAGGTTATCTAATTCTTCTAATACATTCTTGATTTTATCACCACTGGGATTTTGCTTTCTACTAACGGGCTTGGGCTTAACTGTGGGAAGAGGTGTGAATTCAGGCTTTTCGTTTTCCCGAAATTTCACAGTTATAGCCAATTGCTCTCACCTACCTTCTTCCTTAGATTCTTCACTATAATTCTTCATATAATATACTCATCTAGGTAAGGAAGTGTGAAAACAAAAAAACTCCCATTGCTGGGAGCTACTTTACATCGAAATTAAAATTTATCTGCTTTGTAGGAGAGATTGTAGAAACCGCGTGTTTGTAAACCATTTGAAGCTTACTGTCATTTTCTAAAATAATTGTAAAGTTATCAAATCCCTTAACGATTCCCTTAAGCTGAAACCCATTTACCAAGTATATGGTTACAGGAGTAACTTCTTTTCTAACTAAATTTAAAAAAGAATCTTGAAGATTAATTTGGTTTTTATTCATTCTGATACAACCCCCGTCTTATTATTTTCAGTAAGATCTATAATCTCATCAACCACTGCTTCAAAGTTGGGATATTTATCTACTTCAATCCACTTTATCCTCTTATCGCGTCTAAACCATGTAAGTTGTCTTTTAGCAAAACGCCTTGTATCTCGCTTAATCAACCGAATGGCTTCATCTAGACTATGTTTCCCATGTAGGTAATCTATAATTTGACTGTAGCCAATTCCACCCATAGGTATTGTATCTGAGCCATAGCTTTTCTCTAAATTAGCCTTCGTCTCTTCAATCAAACCTGATGAAATCATCTCATCTACTCTGGCATTAATCCGCTGATACAATTTATCTCGATCCATAGTCAAACCTATCATTGTAACGTCAAAAATACAATTATCACTATATTTAGCATCTTGCGATAAACTGATTGGCTCACCAGTAGTTCTAAAGTATTCCAAAGCCCTAACTATTCTTCGCAAATCGTTAGGGTGAATCCTTGTAGCAGCTTGGGGGTCCACTTGTTCTAACTGCCGGTGCAAGAAGTGTGATCCCTGCTCGCTAGCTATCTTCTCCAATTCTTCTCGATACTCATTATCTACAGGTTGTTCCTGAAACTTATAAGGGTCAATTACAGCTCGCACATAAAGGCCTGTTCCGCCTACCATTATGGGTAATTTATTCTTCTTATGTATCTCGGAAATAGCCTCTAGTGCTAGTTCTCTATAATGCACTACACTAAACTCTTGTTTTGCATTTACTACGTCTATCATATAGTGGGGTATCCCCTGCTGTTCCTTTGGAGTAATCTTAGCTGTGCCAATATCAAATTCTTTATATACTTGCATGGAATCTGCCGATACTATTTCTCCATTTAACTTGTGGGCAACTTGCACTGCCACATTTGACTTGCCCACTGCAGTTGGACCCACAATCAATAATAAATTTTCACTCAAAAAAAACACCTCTATTTTGTCTTATAACAAAGAAGCTATTATATACTTATTTTTTTATTATATCATATATGACATTATTGACCAAAGGTTATGTTATTTCCCAGGAAGCTATTTCACCAGAATGACTTATAAACAAAGGATGAGTGTCTGGTAGTTCAATATCCTTCCACAGCTCATATCTATCTTTATCCCTTAGAGCAAGTTTCTTCAGAAGGTGGCTCAACTCGTATTGCAACTGACCTTCTGTAACCTCAATAGTATACTCTAAATCTATTGTCCCAATTTTTGAGGAATCAAAATTATAGTTTCGTTTAGTGGCTTCAGCTTGAACGTAATATAGGTATGTATTAATTGCTATTTGTGGGTTCCCACAATCTCTAAAACGCTTTAACTGCGGATGTTTAGTATACCCCTTAGTCTTTCCCATGAGTACTTTTTGTGCCAATAAAGCCTCCCGCCACAAGGCCACTAAACCTTTTGCATCTAAATATTTTGGATGGATACTCCATAAACGCATTATGCTACCCCTGCCTCATTTAATCGTGCTTTGGATTTTTCTTAACGTGTTCAATTGCCTGAGCTACTTTAGCCAAAACATCTGTTTTGGCTTGTTGGTGTAATACATTTGTCTTTGTATAGACTTCTCCATGCTGGCTTACAACATACTTGGGAGGTAATGAGTTAAGTGCTTTTGCAGCCATATCTAACTTACAACGTTTACATGAACATACATCAGTATCATTAGATAGCAAATGCTCTAAAACCTCAAACACCATTACCTCCATATAATTTTTAAGTTGCACCTCCATGGCCTCATCCCCTTTGCATTTTTCTAGATATTGTATTTATTCGCTACTGGGGATATTATTCCTTTAGTTTTGTGAAATTTAGTCTAAAATTACGCTGTTTCATTTTTTGCTATTTTTCCCTTTAAGAAGTCCAGCAAACCCTTATTTTGCTCTTCAAATAATTGATTTTCCACAAAAACCTTTTCTTTTCGCAAGAGTTCCATTTGCTGACTTAGATTTTTACTCTCTTCCTTAGCTGCTTGTAGTTCCTCCATAATTGAAGTGAGCATAAAAAATACAGCAGTTTTAAAATTGTGTTCAATTCCCATGGCACTAGTTAGAGTTTTTTCCAATTCGATCCGTCTCTTAGCCCCTTTAATTGTATACATCTCGGTCTGCAACAATTCCTTAATTTGCTGAAAAGTTTCAAGTTGGCGATCATTGTACCTGCGCCTACTTCCCTTTGGACTATTTACATCTAAAAACTCACTGAACTCTTTTTCCCAAAATCTAAGTGTGCTTATCTCTACCTGCAAAATAGTTGAAATCTGCTGTAGAGTCAACTTTTGGGTCATATTATACCCCTCCCAAAACATATTATAATATTTACTATATATTTTCAGGGTAATAGTCATAAAACCTTTAATTTATTTCCAAAATATTACAACATATTTCGAAAAAAAATGACAGCATTTTTAGCCATCATTTTTGCAAATTCATGTTTGCTAACAAAACTTTTTTCATTATTCCCTCTGGGGCCTTCTGTCCAGTCCATAATTCAAATGCTAATGCTCCTTGATACAGCAGCATGCCCATACCAGAAATAGTTTTGCAACCTTTCTTTTCTGCGGCAGCAAGTAAAACTGTCCTCTGAGGATTATAAATTAAATCGACAACAATCAGATTGTTGTCCAAATACTCCTCAGGTACAATTGTTTCTACCTGATGCCGTGGATACATTCCATAAGGAGTAGTATTGATTAACAGATCAGCTTGCTTCAAACATTCTCGCAACAGTTCCTTGTCCTCCAACGAAACTACTGATGTGTTGCAAGTGAAATTATCCTTAATCAATTGAGACAATCCCTCCGCCCTTTGTAGATTGCGGTTGACAAAAACTATCTTTAGAATTCCTGCAGCAGCTAAGGACACTGCTATTGCTTTAGCTGATCCGCCAGCTCCCAAAATAACAGCTCGTTTACCGTGAAGATCTACTTTCTCTTGCGCTAGCGACCGAAGAAAACCTTGACCATCTGTGTTATATCCTGTTAATTTTCCCTCTATATTAAGGATAGTATTTACGGCACCAATTAAGCGAGCTTCTCCTTTAACCTGATCTAGATGTTCAATAACTTGTTCTTTATAGGGAATAGTTACATTTGCTCCCCTAATGGAAAGTGACCTTATTCCTTCCATAGCTCTCTCTAAATTGCTTTCTTCCACTTGTGTTGGTATATAAACCCAATTTAATCCCAACTCTTGAAAGGCTCTGTTATGCATGGCCGGCGAAAAGGAATGACTTACTGGATTTCCAATTAAAACACAGGTTTTTGTATTTCCATTTATGTAACTCTCCATAACTAAAAGAGCCTCCTATTTACCTCTCTTTAGAACAACTCTCTCTAGCATCCTAGCAAATTTAGTGCCAAAAAACTCCTTAGTACTCATAGGCAACACTAATATTGTGTAAACTCCTAAACGATTTCCACCCAAGACATCGGTAAAAACCTGATCTCCAATCATGGCTGTGTTATGCTTATGGGCATTAAGCATTTTCATAGCCCGAGCAAAAGCTTTAGTTCTTGGCTTCTGTGCCTTTGACACAGCAGGAATTCCTAGCTCTTTGGCAGCCTTAGCTACCCTTTCTTCCGTATTGTTGGAAACTATACACGCTCGTAACCCATAATCATCAAGACTACTAAACCACTGAATAGCTTTAGTGGGAAGTTGGTGGTTATTCCATTCAGTGATAGTGTTATCCAAATCAATTAATAAGTACTCAATTCCTTTGGCCTTCAGTTTTTCAAGATCTATATGAAAAATAGAATCTACAGCTAAATTTGGTTGTAATAGCTTTAACATAATTTTAGACAACATCCTTCCGATTTTTATTATCTAATTGTACCAAGTTTTTGACCTTTTAGTCAAATCATCCAAACAGTCTCTCATATGACCATTTAACTTAAGATATAGCCTGTTGACAGTTAAAATCAGTGATAGTATAATTTGGTATAAAGGTCATAGTAACGAATATGGTTTTCTCTGCACTAATTGACGCCAATAGCTCAAAGGGGGAGGAAACATTTATGGAAAATCGTTTTGCACAATCACTGTTGGATAAGGACACCATGTCTATCACATGGGAACTAGTACCAGGGAGAGGTGCACGGGAAAAAGCTCAGGAAAGTGCACTAGCAAGTGCTGAGCTAGCAGCTAAGGGGGGGCGCATCCATGCACTAACTATTACTGACAACCCTGGTGGCAACCCTGCCATATTAGCTGATTATTTGGGGATGGAAATACTGAAGTTGGGAATCGAGCCTCTGGTCCACTTTACTTGTAAAGACAAGAACCGTAACCAAGCTGAAAGTCAACTCTACTCATTAGACAGAGCAAATGTAAGAAATCTATTAGTTATGACTGGAGATTATGTTGTTACAGGCTTCCAAGGAAGACCTAAACCAGTATTTGATCTAGATCCAGTTCACACCTTAGAACTAATAACCGATATGAACAAAGGCCTCGTTGTTCAAGGTTTTAAAGGTCCCATTACACACCAACAAAGTAACTTCTTCTCAGGCGCAGCAGTCTCACCTTTTAAATCTACTGAAGCAGAACTAATGATCCAATACAACAAAATGAAAAAGAAAATTAAAGCAGGTGCTCAATTCATAGTAACACAGTTGGGTTATGACGCTCGAAAGTTTCACGAGGTTCTTCAATTTTTGAAAATTCATAATATTGATATACCTGTGGTAGGGAATATTTATATCCTCCCCTTTGGAGCGGGACGAATAATGAATCAGAACAAGTTACCAGGTTGCGTAGTTACAGATGAACTCTTGGCTGAAATTGATAAAGAACGCAAAGCTGAAGATAAAGGCCTCAGCGCCCGTTTATTAAGATCAGCTAAAATGTATGCAATAATGAAGGGTATGGGTTTTGCAGGAGTTCACATCGGGGGGCACAATATTAAATACGAGCAGGTTGAGTATATAATCGATAAGGGTGAAGAATTAAGTGCTAACTGGCTTGATTTTGTGCCAGAATTCAACTTCCCACAACCCAACGGCTTCTATTACTTTGAGAAGGATGAAAAAACTGGACTTAATACAGACAAGCCAGTGAATATTGATAAGCGCCCCTTAGATGACAGTATTGGCTTTACTTACCGCTTATCTAGATTTGTTCACGGTATGGCCTTTGAGCCATCAAAACCCTTTTTCGGCTTGATGCGTAGCACCTGTAAGGCAGTTGATGGATCTGGTGTTGAAGGTGCCTTCCACAAACTAGAGCACCTATCAAAGGTAATGCTTTATGACTGCAAGGACTGCGGCGACTGCGCTTTAGCAGATTTAGCCTATGTGTGTCCCATGTCCCAGTGCCCCAAAAATCAGCGCAACGGCGCCTGTGGGGGTAGCTTTAACGGTTGGTGTGAAGTGCATCCAAATAAGAAAAAGTGTATTTATGTAAAAGCTTATGCTCGTCTGAAGAAATATGGCGAAGAAACTCAATTGGATTCATACATTGTTCCACCTTGTAACTGGGATCTATACCAAAAAGCTTCTTGGCTTAATTTCTTCTTAGGTAGAGATCACTCTGCTAAGCGCTTTAATATTACTGATCCCACAAAAAAAAGTACGGGAGATAACAAAAAACCAGGAGCACCGGCTTAAGCCGGCTCCTGGCTTTTTTATGTGTGCCCGGCACGGGCGGTAACTTGGCGGTGAAAGTCCGCTGTGGGCTTGGTAGTGGGAACCACTAGCCAATGACAAGGGTG
>NZ_JBNPXS010000025.1:0-43368 GCF_050433185.1 Desulfitispora alkaliphila | reverse complement strand
CTGTGGCTTAAACTACGTTCATTTTTTGGGGTCCTAAAAGACCTTTATTAAGTGTGCCCTTGTTTATTCCAAGCTACCTTATTTTTCACGCTATCGCCTCCTATTTTATTATTAATTTAACTCTCTTAATGAGTTTTTATTAATAGCAAATTTTCCAAAAAAAAAGAGACCGTATAAGGTCTCTTGCCGGACTGCTGGGATATTATAATTTCCAAGCAGGAAGGCCAGTAGTTTCATCAAAATCACGATGAAGCTCCTCACCTAAAAGCTCTTGAATGTATACTTCTGCAAAGAAGACAGTTGTTCCAGGCATTAGGTGTCCACCAATAGCCTTTCCGTCTCCATATCCAAAGGTTGCGTGTAAATGAGCTTTGGGATTGCCGTCTTTATATGATAGATTCCCGATACACGCTAAAACTTCTATAGGATCATCAAATGCTACATTTTCATATTCTTTTTTATCTTGGTGATAGTAAGCTATTACCGCTTTTTTTACAGCACCAATTACTCTAACCTGAGCAACCTTAATATCATTGTCTTTTGCAAACTGTTCAACTGATTCAATTAAATCTGCTTCATAATCGAAACATCCAACAAAAGCTCTTCCTAGTTTGTATTCGTTCACCTTCATTTTCTAAAATACCTCCTCTTAATAGCGTGTATGTATGTTTATTTTCTATTATAGTACATAATAAATATCAATAATAGGGCTTTTTTTAAAATTTAATTTTGTTTCCATACACATACTAACTATAAATAATTACAAGAGGTGCAGGATGATATGTTACATAAAATAGTGCAATATACTGGAGCTATTAAAGGTGCAATTACTTTAACTATAGGTTACTATATGACTAGATATTTAACAAGAAAGACTATAAAGAACACAATGAATAAAGCCACTAAGAGGATAATGATTGATAAATATGAGGAAAATTTATGGGAATTCGTTTCAGCTTCTACAAAGGCAACCTTACAGGGTATAGTGGAGACCAATTTGAGATCTGAAGAAGGAAAGGTACTCCATAGGCCACTAGGTAGTCCAAAAAAGTTTCCTAACTTCAACAATTTGATGTTTAATATAGCCCAGTTAAAAGATTTCCCCACACCCTATGATGTAAAGGTGGATACCAGTGTCATCATAGGGCCAAAGGCAAAAAAGCCAATGAAAATTGACACACCAATTATGATTTCAGGAATGGCATGTGGACTTGCCTTAAGTGAAAAGGCTAAAGTAGCTATGGCCAAAGGAACTGCAAAAGTGGGCTCAGCTACCAACACTGGAGAAGGAGTCTTTTCATCAGCAGAGCGACGAGCTGCAAAAAATTTAATCGTTCAATATCACCGAGGCGACTGGAATAAAGCTCCTTCAATATTAAAGCAAGGGGATATGATAGAAATCCAAATAGGACAAGGAGCTATTGCGGGAATTGGTCACAAGTCTAAATACAAAGATATAAGTCCCAAGTTGCGAAAACGCATAGGACTTAAATCTGGGCAAGATGCAGTGATTCACGCCCGCTTAAAAAAAGTAAAAAAACCTAGTGATATGAAAAAGCTAGTAGATTATCTTAGAAAAATTACTGGAGGCGTGCCTATAGGAGTAAAAATGGCAGCCGGAAAATATCTAGAAAAAGACATGGAGATATTAGTGAACGCTGGGGTTGACGTTATCGCTATTGAGGGTGCAGAGGCTGCAACAGTGGGATCGGCTCCAATAATTCAAGATGACTTTGGATTACCAACACTGTTAGCAGTAAGTAGAGCAGGCAGGTTTATGGAGAAACACAATCTTAAAAATGATATTTCCCTTGTTGTAACCGGAGGCTTATTAGTTCCAGGACATTTTTTAAAAGCAATTGCTTTAGGAGCTGATGCGGTGTATATTGGAACAGCAGCTCTTTTTGCTACAGCGCATTCACAAGTTCTAGATGCTGTTCCATTTGAGCCTCCTACTCAAGTATTATGGGAAAATGGAGCCTTTAAAGATAGATTTAATGTAAACCTTGGTTCTAAGACTCTTGAGAAATTTTTGCGGTCGTGTACTTTGGAATTAGAAGAAGCGGTTCAGGCGCTGGGAAAAACAAAAATATCTGAGGTAAACAAAGAGGATTTATTTGCTTTAGATCCAGAAACTTGTGCTATTGCTAAAGTAGATTTAGGTTATGAAAAAAGAGCACTAAAAAAGTGCTCTTTTAAAAGGTGACTTCAATTGTATCTTCACTCCAATTTACACTACCACCAATTAATTCACAAATAGCCCTCAATGGTACATAAACCCTGTCGTCGACAAACCTAGAGTGAGGCATTTTTAATTCTGTATCAATCCTATCAGCTAATATTTTATCCTCAATTGTACAAATGGAAAACTCTAGGCTATCAATTTTAACTGAGACTTGTTGCAATTGGTTATCCCAATTGAAGTGAGCATCAATATTTTCAAACAAACTCCTAAGGGAAACCATTGTTGTACCTGCTTCAACAAAGGGATGATCATTATAATTAATGTTTAACTGTTCATTATTAACGTATATAGGTGTATCTATATAATTGATATTATTATTAGCTACTAACGGGAAATGACTCCAGTTGTTACTTACTATAAGCACTTCGGTACCCATTGGCACTTGGTTAAAGAGCCAAATCACGTCTTCATTATGCATGCGGATACAGCCCGCTGATACATATTTGCCTATAGATGAGGGGTTGTTATTTCCGTGAATGCCATAAATAGCTCCCCCTGTACCTGGGACACTCAGTCCTAACCATCTAGCGCCTAGAGGATTATTAGGACTACCTCCTGGAATTCTGCCCCTGCGGTAATAGGGTTCTTTAATTTTTGAAACAACTTGAAACCTACCTTCTGGTGTTAAACTAGGAGTCCTACCTGTACCTACTGGAAATTTAGCTTCAAACTGTCCGTTTTTGATATAGGCCAATTCATTTTCTGCTTTACTTATTATAATTTGGTGGGAACTACTGCTTGCATGTGCCGTTGAGTTAGAACATATAACAGCTATAATACTAAAAACAACTAACTTGATTAAAATATTTAATGACTTCCTGACATCCAACTAATTACCTCCTCTCATAATCACTACGATTTAATTACTACACTAAGATGAGCAAAATTATGCCTGTCTCAATTATGCATAAATATGGAAATTAATTATTCTGCAGGAGAATAAGTTTCGTTATCGAAATAATTAAAAGATAAATAAGAAAATTATAGCAGTAGGGGTGGCGTAGATTGCATGAAATGGCGATAATGGATAGTATGTTTAAAATGATTATGGACCAAGCAGAGCAATACCAGTTGAAGCGAGTTTCAAAAGTAAAGGTTGTAGTAGGCGAAATGAGTGGAGTAGTACCAGATTCATTATCGCTATGTTTTGAAATCTTGGCACAGGATACTATATGCCAAGATGCAGTGCTGGAAATAGAGAAAAAGGAGCTCAGAGCTAGCTGTAACAAATGTGGCATTGAATTTAAGGTATCTAGAGGTAATCCCTATTGTCCTGAGTGTGCTGGAGCCTTAGGAGAATTTGTATCTGGAAAAGAACTATATATTGACTTTGTCGAAGGAGAGGGAGAGGAAACAGATGAAAATTAAGGTTCTAAAAAATATTATGAAAGCAAATGAAGATTTAGCAGGTGAGAATACTAAAACCTTTAAGGAAAATAAAATTCTAAGTGTGAATTTAATGAGCTCACCAGGAGCCGGAAAAACTACCATATTAGAAGAAACAATCAAGAAATTGAATGCTGAAATAAAGATGGCAGTAATCGAAGGGGATTTAATGACCTCTAAGGATGCAGAGAGAATACATGCACAAGGAGCACCTGTAGTTCAAGTAAATACAGAAGGTGGATGTCACCTTGATGCTAATATGGTTAGCAAAGCATTGCAGGAATTCGATTTAGAAGCATTGGATGTAGTATTTATTGAAAATGTAGGGAACCTTGTGTGTCCAGCAAACTTTGCAATGGGGGAAGATAAAAAAGTTGCAGTCTTAAGTGTGCCAGAGGGTGATGACAAACCTTTAAAATATCCAGTTATGTTTAAAGAAGTTGATGTGTGTGTATTAAATAAAATAGATTTTTTACCATACAGTAACTTTAATATGGAAAGCTTTAGAAGAGACGTTAAGAGTTTAAATCCTCAGATAAAAATCATAGAAATGTCTGCCAGTCAAGGTACTGGTTTAGATGAATGGTGTGACTGGATTAGGGGCGAAGTCCAGTGGAAAAAAGAGCAAAAATAGTTAAGTTAAAAGGGGTTGTGCAAGGTGTGGGCTTCCGCCCCTTTGTCTATAAATTGGCTTTAGAACTAAATCTCAAGGGATGGGTCTTGAATTCTACTGAAGGAGTTACTATTCACGTTGAAGGAGATGAGCCAAACTTAGATGATTTTATTAATAGAGTAGATATAGAGGCTCCAGTCATGGCGCGAATAGATGTAAAGTTGGTGGAGGATGTTCATGTAAAAGCATACTCTGATTTTTTTATCCAAGAGAGCTATATTACAACATCAAAGCGGACTTTAATTGCACCAGATGTGGCTACCTGTGTTGATTGCTCAATTGAATATAACCATAAGCAAGACTTCAGGTATAAATATCCATTTATTAACTGCACAAACTGCGGGCCTAGATTTTCAATAATAAAAAAGCTACCTTACGACAGGGTAAATACTTCCATGGAAAATTTTAAAATGTGTCCGAAATGTGCAGAAGAATATCAAAACCCTATGGATAGACGGTTCCATGCTCAACCTAATGGATGTGCAGACTGTGGACCAAAAATTCAGGTAGTGAATCGAGATGGAAATATAACCAAAACCTCAATCTCTACCTTGCTTCGTCAAGGAAATATTTTAGCTGTTAAAAGTATAGGTGGGTTTTTGTTGGTATGCAATGCTAGAGACCATGTAGCAGTGGAAAAACTACGCAAAAGAAAACAAAGAGATGCTAAACCATTTGCATTAATGGCATCCGATTTGCAAACTGTTCGAAAAATTAGCTATTTGAGTAAGGCAGAAGAAGAACAGATAGTTTCACCAGCTAGGCCAATTGTAGTCCTAAAGCAGAGAGAAAACTCTGATAGGGTATTACCTGAAGGAATTAACCCAGGCTTAGATACACTAGGAATAATGCTTCCATATGCACCACTTCATTTTTGCTTTTTTGAAGAATTAGACTTGTTAGTAGCTACTAGCGCCAACCTTTCATCAAACCCATTGATTAAAGATAACCAGGAAGCAATGAAATCTCTTAATACGTTAGCAGATTACATTGTGTTGCATAATCGAGACATTGTAAATAGATGCGATGATTCTGTAGGAGCCATAGTGGCTGGCAAATGGCAATTTATGCGTAGGGCAAGGGGATATGTACCGTTGCCTATAGAGCTCAAAGAACCTGTTGCCCCTTTACTTGCCTGTGGGGGAGATCTTAAAAATTCATTCTGCTTTGCTCAAGATGATCATGCAATTTTAAGTCAATACCTTGGAGATATGGAGAATGTTAAGAATTATCACATATATTGCGAAAATATTAACCAATTAGGCAACCTTACTGGAATTAAGCCCAGTGGAATCATCCACGATATGCACCCAGGTTACCATACCACTAAGTTTGCCAAGGAATATGCACAGGGAAACAATATTCCTATTGTAGCTGTTCAGCACCATCATGCCCACATGGCCAGTTGCCTAGCTGAACATGGGATTGAAAATAAAGTGCTTGGAATTATTGTGGATGGAACTGGCTATGGGACAGATGGGGCTATTTGGGGTTGCGAGTTTTTGTACGGGGATAAAAGGGAATTCCAACGGTTAGGTCACCTAGAATATGTACCCCTGCCTGGAGGGGATCAAAGCGTAAAACACCCTGGGCGCATGAGTTGTAGCTATTTGTATAGTGCACTTGGAGAAGAAGGTATTAGTATGGCTAAAAGCTATTTATCAAAAGTACTAACACCATTAGAAATAGAAATAATAGTTAAGCAGATTAATAGGAGTATTAATGCCCCCGAAACATCTAGTGGAGGGCGTTTATTTGATGCTGTTGCGGCAATAGTCCTGGGAAAAGAACAAGGACTATATGAAGGACAAGCGGCTATGGAGTTAGAGGCAGCCTCAGGGGTATATAATTTTGAAAAATTAGAGCTTCAAAAGATGTTAGATGAAATCAAAGGGTACCGTTTTCAAATAGAACAGAATAGTAATGGTTTTCTTTTGAAAAGTGACTATATGTGGAAGCAGCTATTATTCGACTTAGATAAAAAAGATACGGCCAAGAATATATCTATAAAATTTCACATTGGCTTTACTAGGGGGCTTGTACTAGCTGCCCAGCAGATGAGCGCCAATATGAACTGTAAGGATGTAGCGTTATCTGGCGGTGTTTTTCAGAATAGGCTTTTAACAAGTCTATTAGTGTTGGAACTAGAGCAAGCGGGATATAATGTGTACACAAACTGTAAAGTTCCAGCAAATGATGGCGGAATAGCCTTAGGTCAGACTGTTGTAGGAAATGAGGTGATAAAAAATGTGTTTAGCAGTACCCCTTAAGATAATAGAAATTAAAGATAAAATGGCAACTGGGGAATTGGAGACTATAAAAAGGGAAGTTAGTATAGCTTTGACACCTAATGCCAAAGTAGGTGATTGGGTCTTAGTTCACGCTGGATATGCAATCCAAATAATAGAAGAAAGCGAAGCAGATGAGACTATTAAGTTACTAAAGGAGCTGAGTGATGTTGCGTACAATTGACAGCGGAGCGACTAATAAAGCTGCCAAAGCGCTCATAGAAAAGATAAATTATTTAGCTGACGAAATAGACCATTCCATAGCCTTAATGGAGGTTTGTGGTACACATACTATGGCCATTGGGAAAAGTGGTATTAGAAAGGTTTTGCCACCAAATGTAAGATTAATTTCTGGTCCCGGTTGTCCTGTATGTGTAACTCATGATTGGGAAATAGATGGGTTTATTAATTTGGCTAAAAGGGAAGGCGTTGTCATCGCTACCTTTGGAGACTTGTTGAAAGTGCCCGGGCCAAATGGAAGTTTAGCTGATGCGAAAACTTCAGGTGCAGACGTTAAGATAGTTTATTCTACTTTAGATGCACTGAAATTAGCGCGTAAGCAACCCAATCAGGAGGTAGTTTTTTTAGGGGTTGGGTTTGAGACAACTGCCCCCACAGTAGCCACTTCAATCATTCAAGCTGCTGAAGAAGGAATAGAAAACTACTCAGTATTGTCTATGCATAAGTTAGTGCCCCCGGCATTGCGGGTTTTAGTGGAGGACCCTCACACCAAAGTTGACGGATTTATCTGTCCAGGACATGTAAGTACAATTATCGGAGTTGAACCATATGAGTTTATCTCCGATGAATACAAAAAACCTTGTGTAATTGCTGGTTTTGAACAAATAGACATTCTTCAGAGTATTTATATGCTACTGGAGCAAATGAGTAGCGGTAGCAGTGAAACTCAGCTCCAGTATACGCGAGCTGTAAGCCAAAGGGGAAATTCTACTGCTCGCATGATTTCTGACCAGGTTTTTGAGACTAGTACAGCTTGGTGGAGGGGAATAGGGCCAATTGAAAATAGCGGTTTAGCCATAAAACCAGAATATAAAGCATATGATGCAAGAATAAAGTTTAATCTAATTGAGCCGGAAAATAAAGAATCATATATAAATAAAAGTTGTTCTTGTGGAGACATATTGAAGGGACATAAGTTGCCACCAGAGTGTCAATTGTTTGGAAAGGGTTGCAATCCAATGAAGCCTTTAGGCCCATGTATGGTTTCCTCAGAGGGGGCTTGTGCCGCTTACTACAAATATAACTTGTAATGCAACAGAGCAAGAAAGGGTGAATATTTTGGACCAAGATAAAATATCTTTAGCTCACGGGAGTGGCGGAAAATTATCCCAAGAGCTAATAGAAGAGGTTATATACCCAGCTTTTAACAAAAATAGTGGGAACCAATTGTTAGATGGCGCAATCTTAGAGAACAAAAATGAAAAACTTGTAATGACTACAGATAGCTTTGTTATTTCTCCAATTTTCTTTCCAGGTGGAGATATAGGTAAACTGGCAGTATGTGGTACAGTAAATGATCTGGCAGTTAGTGGGGCAGAGCCAGCCTATTTAAGTGTAGGCTTTATAATAGAAGCTGGGTTTCCCATGGAGTACTTAAAGCAAATAGTAGAATCAATTGCAAAAACAGCATTAAGTGCTAAGGTGAAGATTGTAACAGGAGACACTAAGGTGGTAGAAACTGGGAGTGCAGATGGCATCTTTATCAACACCACAGGTGTAGGCTTTGCTGGAAACAGAGAGTATAGTCCAAGCAAGATGGAGCCTGGAGATTTTATTATTGTTACTGGAACGCTGGGAGACCATGGAATGACAATTTTAAGCCTGAGAGAAGAGTTGGGCTTAGAGAGTAACTTGAAAAGTGACTGTGCCCCTTTAAATCACATGCTTTCAGAGCTCTGGAAAGCGGACATCAACATAAAATGCATGAGAGACCCTACTAGAGGTGGAGTAGCTACCACAATTAATGAATTGGCTCAGCAGGGACAGGTTGGGGTGAAATTGTTTGAAGAGAAATTACCTGTGCGCAAAGATGTAGCCGCTGGATGTAGCTTGCTGGGCTTAGATCCTGTTTACATGGCCAATGAGGGCAAGGCTCTAATTGTTGTAAAGGAGAATGATGGAGCAAAGGCCATAGATGTGCTGAAAAAAAATAAACTGGGTAGCAATAGCGAGATTATAGGACAGGTAGTTGCAAAGGATAGAGGAAAGGTAACTTTGGAGACTAGCTTGGGAATAGAGAGAATACTTACAGCACTTGAAGGAGAGCATTTACCTCGGATTTGCTAGGAGGGAGCATATGACTAAGGTACTGTGGTCTGAAAATTGGAAGCTATTTTATTTAGCCCTAGAAAATATAGGCACAGGGGTTTTGTTAGTTGATAAAACAGGGAAGGTAAAGTATGCTAACAAGCTGTACTGTGAATTCTTGAAAATGGATAGAGATGAAGTTTTGGGCAAGCAAATTTGGACTGCAGTAAGCTTTACTCTCATGGATCATATACTAAATAATGCAGAAAAAATAGTAAAAATAGTAAAACAGCAGGATATGGATTTAGCAGTATTGGAAGAAAAGCCGATTTACGAGAGCGATGAAGTAGTTGGTGGCATTAGCACTATTATTTCTAGTGAAAGCAGAGGATATGCAGTTATTCTAGAAAAGCTGAGGCTACTAGAGGAGGAGCTAAGTTATTATCAGGAAAGGTTAGCTGATAAAGAGCTGACTAAAAGTCACTTCAAACCGTTTATTTCTGCAAATAAGGATGTTCAAGAAACTGTTGAAGTGGCAAGAAGAGCAGCGTTGTTTGATGCAAACATCCTAATAACTGGTGAAACGGGAACGGGTAAGGAGGTTTTAGCCTCTGCCGTTCATGCAGAAAGTGGTCGAAAGAAGATGCCATTTATAAAGGTAAACTGTGCAGCTATTCCAAGCAATCTGCTAGAGTCAGAGCTCTTTGGCTATGAGGGAGGGGCCTTTACAGGTGCCAGAGCAACTGGGAAATTGGGCAAATTTGAGCTGGCTGATAATGGAACAATTTTTTTAGACGAAGTGGGAGATATGCCCCTAGAGATGCAGGCAAAAATCCTCAGGGTGACTCAGGATAGAGAAATAGAGAGGGTAGGGGGAACTACCACTAAAAAGGTTGATGTGCGTATTATTGCTGCTACAAACAGAGACTTAAAGGAGTTAGTTGCCCAAGGAAAGTTTCGAGAGGATTTATATTATCGGTTACTGGTGATAGGCCTATACCTGCCTCCGCTGCGCAAGCGTATAGATGATTTAGACTTCTTGTGCAGGAGTATTCTATCTCGATTGAGTATGAAGTATCAGATTTCGAGGGTAGATATTACCAAAAGGGCTTTGGATGCTTTTAAAAAATATGATTGGCCAGGAAATATTAGAGAGCTAGAAAATTTACTAGAGCGAGCCATTAATCTGGCTACGGCAGGCTCAATAGATGTTATTCACTTACCTGAGGGGTTACTTAAGCAATCAGGAATAAGACCCTTAGAGTCTGTAAAGCCCTTAAAGGAAGCAGTGGAGGAAGCAGAAGTGGAGAGCATAGTAAAGGCTCTCGCTTATGCTGGTGGGAGTAAAGTGGAGGCAGCAAAGATATTGGGGTTGAGTCGGACAGCCCTTTACAAGAAAATGGAGAAATACAATATAGGTTAACACAAGGGCTTTTAGCAGACTGTATCTGTAAGCATTGGTTGACAAACAAGAAATACACACAGAGAGGCTGTAAACAATTGTTTACAGCCTCTCTGTGTGTATTTGAACAAGCAGTCATATATTTGCTAAATCAGGTGGTTAGCAAGAGGGAAATAGTTTTGTGAAAATTATCTATTGGCACAATATTTGCAATATTTAGAATAAAATCAGAATTTAGTGCTCTGCTAAATTTACTGCAAAGGAGGTAAGGAGTATGGAGACAGTTTTTAATGAGCACAGCTTTTACCGTGAGGTAAAGCAGCTACCCGGTTGTGAAAACATATCTGACTGTATTCAATGTGGCACCTGTTCAGGTTCTTGTCCGACGTGTTATGAAATGGAGCTTACACCTAGAAAGATTATTAATTTAATAAGGGCTGGGGAGAGGGAGCAGGTTCTATCTAGCAACTCAATGTGGATATGTGCTTCATGCTACAGCTGTACAGCAAGATGTCCTAGGGGGATAGTTATTACAGACATGATGTATGCCTTAAAGAACTTAGCTATTACAAGTGGTGCGACAGATTCAAAAGCAGAGGCTCCAAATTTTTATTGCACTTTTAATGAAGTAGTGGAGTCCTCAGGAAGAATGAATGAAGGCATGCTAATAACTAAATTTGCCTTAAAAACTAACCCGAAAAAGCTATTTGACTATGCTCCCATAGGGATTAAGCTATTAAAAAAGAAAAAGCTAGTTTTATTTCCACCTAGACTGAAGAACCGAGCCCAATTCAAGAAAATAGTTGCGTTATCTAAAGGAGGTGACGGCAATTGAAGTACAGCTACTACCCCGGATGCTCTCTGCATGCAACAGCTAAAGATTATCAAATGTCTATCGATCAGTGCTTTCAAAAGTTAGATATTGAGTTAGAAGAAATTCAGGACTGGAATTGCTGTGGAGCCACTTCTGCTGCCAGCGAAAATCAGAAGACAGCATTGGCAATAGCCGCAGCTAATCTTGCCAAGGTAGATGGCAAGAGCAGAGAAATAGCTGTTTCCTGTAATGCTTGTTATTCAAGGCTAAATCAAGCTAACAAGAAAATAAAGGCTAGGAAAGAGTTAAAGGATGAGGTAACCCAGATAATGTCTAAGGCGGGTTTAAGCTTCGACGGTGAATATCAGGTAAAGCATTTACTGGAGATTTTATGTGAAGATTTTGGACTGGATGCAATTAAGGGTAATATCTCTAAACAGCTTACTGATTTAAAGGTTGCTCCCTATTATGGCTGTCAAATGGTCAGGCCCAGGGGGTACGACCATCCAGAGATGCCAACCTCAATGGACCGAGTAATAGAGGCACTAGGAGCAGAGTCGGTTACTTTTAATAGCAAGGCAAAATGCTGTGGTGCTGCCTTAATATCAACTAACGAAAAGCTGGCATTAAAGCTTATTAGGTCCATATTAGATGAAGCAGTTCAGAGCGAGGCTCACGTTATAGCCGTGTCCTGTCCGCTTTGCCAAATGAACCTAGATACATTTCAGCACAAGGTTAACGAGGAGTTTGGCACTGATTATAAAGTGCCAGTAGTATTCTTTACTCAATTATTAGGCTTGGGGATGTCTATAAACTACAAAAACCTGGGGATAGATCGAGGAATAGTATCAGCTGTGGATACCCTTAGTAAGTACTTTTAGGAGGTGTTGATAACATGTCAGAAAAAATTGGTGTTTATGTTTGTCACTGCGGCTCAAACATAGCAGCCACCGTTGATGTGGAAAGGGTGGCAAAAGAAGCAGAAAAGCTGGATCAGGTTGTGGTGGCCAAGGAATATAAATACATGTGCTCTGACCCAGGGCAGGAGCTCATTAAAAATGATATAGAAGAGAATGGAATTACAAGGGTGGTCGTGGCTGCCTGTTCACCTAGAATGCACGAGCCCACATTCAAAAGCGCTTTGGAGCAAAAGGGTCTTAACGGTTACCTGCTGGAGATGGCAAATATTAGAGAGCAGTGCTCCTGGATTGCCACGGACCCTAAGGCCAGTACAGAGAAGGCTATTAACTTAGTAAAGGCAGCAGCTAAAAGGGTGGTTCATCATAAGCCTATTTATGAAAAGGAGGTGCCTGTTAATAAAGCAACGCTGGTAGTAGGGGGCGGCATTTCTGGAATTCAGGCAGCTCTGCAGATTGCGGATGCAGGACACCCAGTGTATATGGTAGAGCGGGAGCCATCTATAGGAGGACACATGGCTAAGTTTGATAAGACCTTTCCCACTATGGATTGCGCTGCCTGTATTTTGACTCCAAAAATGGTGAATGTAAACAGTAACCCTAACATTACTCTCCACACATGCTCAGAAGTTACAAAGGTAGATGGATATGTGGGGAATTATAAAGTTAAAATTAAAAAGAACCCAAGGTATGTTAAGGAAAGTGTATGTACGGGCTGTGGAGACTGCGAACCGGCCTGTGTTTTAAAAGGTAAAATTTCCTGTGATTTTGATGAAGGGCTGAGCAATAGAGGTGCTATTTATATTCCCTTTCCCCA
Source organism: Desulfitispora alkaliphila (assembly GCF_050433185.1). NCBI lineage: Bacteria > Bacillati > Bacillota > Desulfitisporia > Desulfitisporales > Desulfitisporaceae > Desulfitispora > Desulfitispora alkaliphila. The sequence continues at coordinate 30,558 of NZ_JBNPXS010000025.1, read as the reverse complement.
AGCAACTCCGCTAAAGGCGAGGGTAGATGAAGAAAGGTGTTTGTATTTAGCAAAGGGCAAATGTTCCCAGGCCTGCGTAAAGGCCTGTGCACGAGAGGCAATTGACTTTGAGCAGAAGGTGGAAGAGGTTGAAATTGAGGTAGGTGCCATAATTTTGGCAACAGGCTACAAGTTATTTGATGCCTCAATAGCACCTCAGTGGGGATACGGAGTTTATGACAATGTGGTTACTGGTCTCCAGTTTGAGCGGATGACCAATGCTTCAGGGCCTACAAACGGCAAGGTAGTCAAAAAGGATGGGAGTGCACCTAGAAGTGCTGCAGTTTTACACTGTATTGGAAGTAGAGACCAAAACTACCATAAGCATTGCTCTAGAGTATGCTGTATGAGTTCGGTAAAATTTGCCCAATTACTCAAGGAGAAAATTGAAGGTGAAGTATATGAATTCTATATCGACATGAGAACCTTTGGGAAGCAATATGAGGAATTCTACAATAGAGTTCAGGAAGAGGGAGTTAACTTTATTAGAGGAAAAGGAGCAGAGGTAACAGAGGTTGAAGGCCAGTTAGTTGTGAGAGCAGAGGATACGTTGCTGGGTGCGTTTAGGGAAATACCTGTAGACATGGTAGTACTAAATACCGCACTAGTACCCCATGATGATGCAGATAAAGTAGCCCAGATATTCGGCATTTCTAGAAGTGCAGATGGGTTTTTCTTAGAATCTCACATCAAGCTAGATCCGGTAACTACGTCAACAGATGGGGTTCACCTGGCAGGCTGCTGCCAGAGTCCCAAGGACATACCAGACAGTGTAGCTCAGGGCTCAGCAGCGGCGGCTCAATCCCTAGCAGTTATAGCCACTGGGAAGGTTAAAACCTCGCCAATAACAGCTAGTATCGACAGCAAGCTGTGCACAGGGTGCAAAATCTGTAATAATCTTTGTCCATATAAGGCTATAACATTTGATGAAGACGAGAAGGTTTCCGTGATAAATGAAGCAGTTTGCAAGGGCTGTGGAAGCTGTAGCTCCGCCTGTCCGTCAGCGGCAATTAGAATAGCGCACTTTGACAATGATCAGATTTTAGCTCAGATTGAGGGGGTGTTGGGCTAATGAGTAAGGATAGCTTTGAGCCAAACATTTTGGGAATTTTGTGTAACTGGTGCTCTTATACGGGAGCTGACCTAGCTGGAACAGCTAGAATTAAATACCCAGAAAGCATAAAAATAGTTAGAGTAATGTGTACAGGTAGAGTGGACCCCGTTTTTATTCTAAAGGCATTTCAACAGGGTGCTGACGGTGTGCTTGTAAGTGGCTGTCATCCAGGAAGCTGTCACTATGTAGATGGAAATGCTAAGATGATGCGCAAGGAGCCCTTACTGGAGACCATGCTAAGCCAGCTGGGAATAGAGAAGGAGAGATTTAAGCTAGTATGGGTATCTGCTTCTGAGGGAGAGCGTTTTGCTAAGATTGTCTACGATATGACCGAACAGCTTAAGGAATTAGGGCCCTTAAATATAAAGGGGGGTGAGGAGATTGGCTAAATTAAAGGTTGCAGTATATTGGGCAGCTGACTGCGGTGGCTGCGGAGTTGCGCTACTAGACATTAATGAAAAAATAATAGATTTGGGCAATGCGGCGGATATAGTATTTTTCCCCTTAGCTGCAGATGGAAAGGTGGCCGACGTGCAAGCCATGCAGGATGGGGAAATAGATTTATGCCTGTTCAGTGGAGCTATAAGAAATTCAGAAAACAGAGAAATGGCTGAGCTTTTGCGAGCTAAATCCAAGGTTTTAATTGCCTTTGGTTCCTGTGCCTGCTTTGGAGGTATTCCTAGCTTGGGGAACTTCCACACGAAGGAGGAAATTCTAAACAGGGTTTTTGTCGATAATATCTCAACTAACAATCCTGAAAAGCTCATACCTAAGCCAAAGTTTAATGCCCCTGAGGGTGAGCTAGAGCTGCCCGAGTTTTATAACCACGTGTACTTTTTAGATCAGGTAATAGATGTGGACTATTTTATGCCCGGATGTCCTCCGGTACCTGACACCATTTGGGGCGCAATAGAGCTTTTGGTTGGCGGTCAAGCACCACCGAGAAGGGCAATTATTGCTGGGGAAAAGACATTGTGTGATGAGTGCTCTAGAGTGAAGGAAGAGAAGAAGATAAGCCAAATTAAACTACCCAGCCAGGTGAATATAGATGCTGAAAAATGCTTGCTAGAGCAGGGAATAATCTGCTGCGGACCTGCCACTAGGGGAGGCTGTAACGGCAGATGTACATCAGCTAACATGCCCTGTAGAGGCTGCTACGGACCAAGTGGTGCCAACATTGATCAAGGAGGAAAGCTTGTGGGTGCCATAGCTTCAATTATTGACAGTGATGATCCTAAGATAATAAGGGAGATTACAGCACAGATTATTGATCCTGCAGGAACATTTTATAGGTTCACGCTGGCAGCATCAATGCTAAAAGGCAAGAGAAGGGAGGGGGTTTCTAATGAAAAAGCGAATTACAATAGATCCAATAACTAGACTTGAGGGGCACGGTAAAATAGAAATATTCTTGAACGATGAAGGTGACGTGGAAAATACGTACTTTCAAATTCCTGAGTTGCGGGGCTTTGAAAAGTTCTGTGAGGGGAGACCTGTTGAAGAGGTGGCTAGAATAGTGCCGAGAATATGCGGTGTTTGTCCAGTAGCCCATCATCTTGCAGCCGCAAAGGCATTAGATGGAGTATACAGCGTAGATCCTCCTAGGACAGCTAAAATGCTACGAGAGCTCATGTATAGTGCTCAGTATGTTCACTCCCACATTGCTCACTTTTACGCTCTGGCAGCACCAGATTTTGTTTTGGGGCCAGATGCAAAGCCAGAGGAAAGAAATATTTTAGGAGTAGTAGGGAAGGTCGGTCTAGAGAAGGGTGGAGAAGTAATCAAGCACAGGGCTTATGCTCAAAAGGTTCAGGGAATAATAGGTAGTAAGCCCACCCATCCAATAACGGGAATTCCGGGAGGTCAGAGTAAAGGCATTACCGCTGAGGAGCGAGATGAAATTCTCAAGATGGGAGAGTCCTGTGTGGAGTTTGCCAAATTCTCACTGGACCTATTTGAAGAAATAGTACTCAAAAACAAAACCTATCTTGACATTATTACTGGGGATATTTACAAAATAAACACCTATTACATGGGGCTAGTTGACGAAAATAATAAAGCCAATTTTTACGAGGGCAAGATTAGAGTTGTGGATCAAGAGGGCACTGAAGTGGCAAAATTTGAGCCCAATCAGTACCTAGATTACATTGAAGAGCGGGTAGAGCCTTGGACGTACCTGAAAATACCCTATTTGAAAAGCGTTGGGTGGAACGGCTTTACTGACGGGAAAGACAGCGGTATCTATCAGGTTGCACCCTTGGGTAGAGCCAACGTAATTGATGGAATGGCGACTCCCTTAGCTCAGGAGGCCTATGAGAAAATGATAAGCACATTGGGAGGGAAAAAGCCTATCACTGCATCCCTAGTTCATCATTGGGCTCGCCTTGTGGAGATGCTATATGCTGCTGAGCGTTGGGTGGAGCTGGCATCTGATGAAGAGATAATTAGCGATAACTTCAGAACAATTCCAACGGCTACACCCAATGAAGGTGTTGGGGTGGTTGAAGCACCTAGGGGAACCCTAATTCACCACTATAAAGCAGATGAAGCGGGGCTGGCAACTAAAATCAACCTAATAGTGGGAACAACCAATAATTACGGAGCTATTAATCTGAGTGTGAAGAGAGCTGCAGAAAAGCTAATTAAAAAGGGGAAAGTAGACCAGGGGCTATTAAACATGGTAGAGATGGCATTTAGAGCCTATGATCCCTGCTTCTCCTGTGCAACCCATTCAATCACTGGCAATATCCCCCTTGAGGTAGAAGTTTACGAAAGCAGTGGGAAGCTGTGCCAGAAGCTTGTCAAGTGAAAGGGGAAAAGACAATAATTGTTGGATTGGGAAACACTATTCTCAGTGACGATGGAGTGGGGATTTATATTGCCAGGGAATTAGAGGAAAAACTATTGAATAACCAAAAAGTGGATGTGATTGAGGCATCACTTGCGGGTTTTAACTTGGTTGAAATGCTTCAGGGCTATAGTCGGGCTATAATCATTGACTCCATAATGACTGCTGACGGAGAGGTGGGGGACGTATACCACTTCTCTCCTGAAGCTGTTTCCACAACAGTGCGACTAGCATCAGTGCACGACATAAACTTAATAACCTCCTTAAAGCTCTATCGCGAGCTGAATCTACCTGTGCCAGAAACTGTTGATATCTATGCAGTTGAGGTTGCAGATAATAGTACATTTCACCAGGGGTGCTGTCCAGAGGTAGAGAAGGCAATGCCTGAGGTAATAACTCAAGTTCTTCAACAAATAAACTCTGATTTTAATTAATCAGAGTTTATTTGTTTGTAAAGGATATACTGTAAGGGTTATAATAATTGTCACTAGTTATTGAAGGGTGGCGAGACAAGTGGAAGTCAAAGCTTATCAAAGGCTAATCCTTTTTGCAGTGTTATTTACCATAATGCTAGGCTTTGGTATTATCATTCCTGTACTTCCTTTCTTTTCTAGAGAGCTAGGGGCTAGCTCCCTAGACTTGGGTTTGCTGATGGCATCCTATTCAGTGATGCAGTTTATTTTTGCACCAATATGGGGTAACCTGTCTGACCGGGTGGGCAGAAAGCCTCTATTAATAATGGGGGTAATTGGCTTTGCTCTATCCTTTCTCATATTTGGCTTAGCTCAAAGGCTGTGGGTTTTATTCTTGGCTCGAATAGTTGGAGGGTTACTGTCCTCGGCGGCAATGCCCACGGCAATGGCCTATATAAGTGACACAACAGATGAGAAAAGCAGAGGACAGGGCATGGGTATGATGGGTGCGGCTATGGGGTTGGGTGTTATTTTTGGGCCGGCAATAGGAGGTTTTTTGGCGGGTTATCATGTAAGTACCCCCTTCTTTGTAGCAGCAGCACTAGCTGCAGTAAACGTTATATTTATAATTATATTTTTACCAGAGTCTTTGCTCGAGGAAGAAAGAACAGAAAAGAAGTCAAAACGCCCCTCTTTGACCAAGGGATTGCAGAGTTCTATAGGTGTGCTGTTGGTCGTAGCGTTTATCGTGAGTTTTGCAGCTGCTAACCTTGAAGCAACCTTTGCATATTTCGCCAGTGATAACTTTGGTTTCGGAGAGAAAGAAATGGGACTGGCGTTTATGATTATGGGGATTGTCACAGTTGTTCAACAGGGATTAGTAGTAGGTTATGTTATTAATAGATTTGGAGAGAAGGCCATTATGCTTGCGGGATTATTTATTACTGCAAGTGCGTACTTATTAGTTTTGTCTGCAGTTGGATTAGTTTCTCTGATTTTTTTTATTGCTCTTTCAGGAGTAGGAATGGGCTTATTGCGCCCAGCAATGAACTCATTAGTTTCAAAACAAACCCCTTTTAATCAAGGAGTATCGATGGGAATGGTAGGTTCCTTTGATAGCTTGGGAAGAATTATAGGACCTATTTGGGGAGGCTTTACTTATATGTTTGGAACCAGTTATCCGTACATAACTGGAGCTATAATTATGTTCAGTGTTTTCTTGTTTATTTATTTTAGTAAAACCTTGCAATTTAATTCTGTAAGCTAAGAATTTATATAGTTCTTACTCCTTTACTTTTGCATATGTTAAACATATACGAGTAAAAGGAGGAAGAAGCTACTAAAATGAAAAAGATAATAACTATAGCAACAATTATTATATATTTTTTTTGTAGCGTTTCTATCACGGAAGCTCGGGTGCAGAGTATTAGTAGAGGGGATAGTGAGTACAGGAATATTGCGTTAACTTTTGACGTTGAAGGTGGAACTGATATAAATAGAGTATTACAAACACTAGACTCTTATGGGGTTAAAGCCACCTTTTTTTTGTTGGGTTCATGGGTGGAAAATAATCCAAACTTAGCAAAGCAAATAGTTGATCGGGGGCACGAAATTGGGAATCATACATATAGCCATCACCTGCTAACAAGGCACAGTAAAGATGTTATTATAGCAGATATAAAAAGAGCAGAGCAAGTAATAAAGAAGGCCACAGGTGTTAATCCACAACCTCTCTTTAGGCCACCTTATGGGGCTGTCGACAAAAGAGTTTATAATGCCATCGGGGAGGCCGGTTATAGCCAAGTCTATCTTTGGAGTATTGATACTAGAGATTGGAGTGGTATTAGCTCAAGTCAGATAACAAATTCGGTTCTTGATAATGCCCATAACGGGGGTATTGTACTTATGCATGTAAATAGAAACAATACCCCCGAGGCGTTGCCAGGAATAATAGAAGGACTGCAACAGCGAAAATATAATATAGTTCCTGTAACCCAGGTGAGCAATCCCACGAGAGAAGAAATAATAAATTATAAGCCCATCACCATGCGAGTGGATGGACGATTTAAAGTATTTGATCGCCCACCTATTTTGCATAATGGAACATCATATCTTGCTGCAAGAGATTTAGCTGAATTACTAGGTGGCAAGATAAGCTGGGTGGATGAGGAGAAAAAAGTAGTTATTAATCTTTCAGGGCAGACTTATAGTTTTAAACTTCAAGGTGGAGAAAACCATCTGCTTCTAATTAATAGGCGAGCATATATCCCACTTCGGCCAGTCATAGAGCAATTGGATGATATAGAAATAAGGTGGGATAGTAAAAATAATTATATAAATCTAAACACAATTAATTTTCTGAGAAAAAATGAATAAAGGATGGTTTGAGAACAGCTGTAAAAAGCTGTTCTTTTTATTAAAATGGCAGGAGGACTTTTATTTTAGGCATAAAAGTATTAAAATTAAACAAAGACCAGAAATGAATTCATTGGGAGTGAGAATATTGGATCTTAAAACTATTCAAGCAAAAGCCCGAGAGAGATTAGGTAACATATGTAAAGTGTGCGTTAGCTGTAATGGAAATGCATGTGCTGGCAAAGTACCTGGAGTAGGTGGGGTGGGAACAGGCAGTTCCTTTAAAGCAAATATTAAAGCCTTAGAAGAAGTAAGGTTAAATATGCGTACTATTGGCGGAACTATTCCTAGTACGGAAGTAAATATGTTTGGTCACCAACTAAAAGCTCCTATATTGGGAGCCCCCATCGCGGGGATGACTTACAATTACGGTGATGTTATTAGCGAGGAAGAGTATGCGGAAAATACTATTGCAGGCTGCGCTAAAGCTGGTTTAATAGGGATGACTGGTGATGGTCTCAGTTCTCGAGAATACCCCAGTGGAATAGAAGCTATAAAAAAGAAAAAGGGCTTAGGAATACCAGTTTTAAAACCTGGTACAGTATATCAAGTAATGGAAAAAATTAAGGAAGCAAAAGAGGTAGGAGCTCCTGCTGTGGGTATGGATATAGATGGGACTGGCCTAGTTGCTTTGAAAACTGGAGTCCCACCTATGGGAGAAAAGGATTTAAGTAGTGTAATAAATAGCACCGAATTGCCCTTTATCTTAAAGGGAATAATGACCGTTGAAGAAGCTATTATAGCTGCAGAGGTTGGGGCAAAAGCTATAGTTGTCTCTAATCATGGTGGCAGGGTGTTAGACGGTACCCCAGGAACAGCTCATGTACTGCCCCAAATAGCTAATGCAGTAAGAGACAGAGTGTTGGTTCTTGTTGATGGTGGTATTAGAACAGGAATTGATGTATTGAGGATGTTGGGTTTAGGAGCTCATGGGGTACTGATTGGAAGACCTCTTGTTGTAGGAAACCTAGGTGCAGGTGCCCTTGGGGTAAGTGTAGTTTTAGAAAAAATAATAGGAGAATTAGTTCAAGGTATGGTAATGACAGGATGTAACGATGTTGATAGTATAAATAAAGATATAATATGGGGTGATGAATAGTGAAAAACATAGAAGCAATGGATGTGTTTGATACTCTACGAGAGGTAAAAAGAACAAAGCCATTAGTTCATCATATTACTAATGCGGTTGTGATGAATGATACAGCTAATATTACATTGCAAATTGGTGCTTCACCAGTGATGGCAAATGCGAAAGAAGAAGTGGAAGAGATGGTTAGTATTGCTAGTGGCCTTGTTCTAAATATTGGAACACTTACACCTGTTCAAGTGGAAGCCATGATTTTGGCGGGAAAAAAAGCAAACGAAATAGGAATACCTATTGTTTTTGATCCAGTAGGAGTAGGGGCTACATCCTATAGAACCCAAGTAGCAAATAGAATTCTAGAGGAATTGGATGTTGCAATTATTTGCGGCAATAGTGCTGAGGTTTGTGTATTAGCAGGAGTTGAGGCGCAAGTAAAAGGAGTTGATGCAGGAGAAATAGAGGGGGAAGTGGGAGTTGCTGCAAAGTCCTTGGCGCAAAAGACAGGCTCTGTAGTTGCCGCAACAGGTCCAATAGACTACATAACAGATGGAACGAAAGTGGCAGAGTGTAGAAATGGACATCCTATGTTAGAAATTCTGACTGGAACTGGATGTATGGTAACATCTGTAATAGCTGCTTGTGCTGCAGTAACAGATGACTATATGTTAGCTGCTACTGCTGGTGTTACTGCATTTGGAATTTCTGGACAGTTAGCTGCAGAAAGTGCAGGACTTCCTGGGAATTTTAAAGTGAAGCTATTTGACAGTACCTACAGCCTAACGCAATCAAATATAGAGAAGCAAATAAATATAAAAATTAAGTAGGTGATAAAATGATGACAATGAATAAATATGGTCTGTATGTAGTAACTGATGAGAATCTAACTCTAGGAAGAAGCATAATAGACGTTGTAGGCGAAGCTTTAGAAGGAGGAGCTGATGTGGTTCAGCTTAGAAGTAAAAGTGGTAGCACTAGAGACATGATAGACCTGGGGGGCCGTTTATTGGAACTAGTTAAAAAGTATAATAGCACGTTTATTGTAAATGACCGAGTAGATGTGGCGTTAGCTATAGATGCCCACGGTGTTCATGTGGGACAAGATGATATGCCACCTGATATGGTTAGAAAGCTACTTGGGTCAAATAAAATACTAGGGGTATCAGTGGATACGGTTGAAGATGCCAAAGGAGCTGTGGCCCAGGGAGCTGATTACTTAGGTGCTGGAGCAGTTTTTTTAACGAACACTAAGACAGAGGCTCCGGAAATTGGAACAAAGGGTTTAAAAGAGATAGTTAACTCAGTGGATGTGCCGGTGGTAGCAATTGGAGGAATAAAGCTGGATAACTTAGGAGAAGTGATGAGTACAGGTGTAGATGGAGTGGCAGTGGTATCGGGAATTATGAGTGCAAAGTCTGTAAAGAGCACTGCAGAGCAATACAAAAAGAAAATAATAGGTCAAGCAGAAAGGTAGGCTTAGACATTGAAAATTGATAAAATTAGTGAATTTGAGCTCATAGATCGAATTAAAGCTAATACCATAAACTCAGAAGGAGTTATAAAGGGAATAGGTGATGATGCAGCAGTTTTAGAAGCTACTGTAGGCACAAACATTCTGTTTTGTAGTGATATGTTAATAGAGGGTCGGCATTTTCTAAGAGATGTAATCACCCCTAGGGAATTGGGCTACAAAGCATTAGCAGTTAACTTGAGCGATATTGCATCCATGGGTGGAAAACCAAAATATGCACTTTTATCTACAGGTTGGCCTAAGGATTTAGAAATTGTCTATATTCAAGAGTTTTACGAAGGAGTAAAAGGGATTGCTCAACAATTTCATGTAAGTATTGTTGGTGGTGATACAGTAAATTCAAATGATATTGTTATAGATGTAGCAGTTATAGGAGAAGTGGAATACAATAAAGCAATTATGAGATCGGGAGCAAAGCCCGGTCATGTGCTGGCTGCAACAGGGACACTAGGAGATTCAGCAACTGGGCTGGCAGAAATCACACAAGAACTTAAGAAATCCCCCCCTGATCATATTCAGGAGTACTTGCGAAAGCGTCACATGATGCCAGAGCCTAGGGTTGAGGCGGGTCAGCTTTTGGCGCGTTTAGGTGCAAGCTCTATGATAGATATTAGTGATGGTTTGGCCAGTGAGATAAACCATATCTGTGCCCAAAGTGATGTAAGTGCTGAAGTAATAGAAGAAGCCATTCCCATCTCGGAAGAGGCTAGAGCCTTTGCTAGTTTAAATAAAATAGATGTTTTAGAATTAGCTTTATTTGGTGGAGAAGATTACGAGCTATTATTTACAGTACCTGAAGAACGTTGGCAAGCTGTAAAGGAAGTAGTAGGGGGCAACCTCAATTTAAATATAACACAGATTGGAAAAATAATTCCTAAAGTAAATGATGAAAACAAAGTATGTATAATCAATAAAGAAGGTCAGAGTCGGTTGATTAAAGCAAAAGGGTATAATCATTTTCGAAGTTAATAAAATTAGGAGGATACAAATATGGACAAAAAAATAGCGCTTACAATCGCAGGATCTGATTCCATAGCTGGTGCAGGGATACAAGCAGACCTTAAAACTTTTTATGCCCTTGGTGTTTATGGAACCTCAGCATTAACTGCTGTTACAGCGCAAAATACTTGTGGGGTAAACAACGCTCATTTCTTACCAGAAGATTTTGTGGCCGAACAAATAGACGCTGTAGCAACCGATGTGAAAGTTTCTGCTGTTAAGACTGGTATGTTGGCAAACGATAAAATTGTAAAAGCTGTGGCACACAAAGTAAAGGAGTATGAACTTCCCTTTTTAGTAGTAGATCCGGTTTTAGTTTCTACTAGTGGACACCTTTTATTGACGGAGGAAGCAGTAAACGTAATAAAAAACGAACTATTTCCTCTAGCGAAAATTGTAACTCCAAACATTCCAGAAGCTGAAAAGCTCACTGATATCAAAATAGAAACGAAGAAGGATATGGAGAAAGCTGCCATCTTGCTTCGGGAGATGGGGCCAGAAACGGTATTGATTAAAGGTGGACACAAAGAGGGAGAAGCTTTAGATATCTTTTTTGATGGGAAAGAATTTTCTTATTTGTCTGCACCTAGAATTGGGGTAGGCAGTGTTCATGGCACAGGGTGTACTCTTTCAGCAGCAATAGCAAGCTATTTAGCAAGAGAAGTAAATATTTTTCAAGCAGTAGAAAAGAGTAAAAAATATGTGTGGAAGGCAATAAATGAGAATTACCTACTAGGAAAGGGTTCCTTATTGTTAAACCACTGACAAGAAGGTGTATTTTTTAAATGAATGAACAAGAAAGAGTCCAGCTTTCTAGATATGCCATTGCGGCTGGATTAGCTGGTAATGCAGTCCTAACACTGCTTAAAGGAAGCGTCGGTGTATTAACTGGTAGTACAGCAATAATAGCCGATGCATTTCACTCTGCTTCTGATGTGTTATCAACATTAGTGGCAATGGGTGGGGTAAAGCTTGCTCATCAACCGCCGGATAAGCACCATCACTATGGACACGCTAAAGCCGAGCCAATTGCTGCAAAAATATTAGCTCTAATATTAATTTTCACTGCTGCAGGTATAGGGTGGAAAGCTATTCAAGTAGCACAAAGTGGCAATATTGTTGTACCAGGTACAGTAGCAATTTATGCAGTAATTTTATCGATTGTAATTAAAGAGGGAATGTATCATTATACCGTAAGAATTGGCAGGAAGATTAAGAGCTCTGTTATTGTTGCAGATGCATGGCATCACCGTTCTGATGCTTTTTCATCTATTGCTGCATTAATAGGTGTATTAGGTGCCAACTTTGGCTACCCCATTTTAGATCCGCTAGCTGGTATTATTGTTGCTATTATGATACTTAGAATGGGTATAAATGTTTATTGGAGTGCAATTAAAGAATTAATGGACCCAGCTCCTAAACCAGAAGTAATTGAACAGATTAGTGAGATTGTTAAAAATACTGAAGGTGTAAGATCGGTAGAGGAGATAAAGGCAAGATATAATGGCCCCTATATATATGTGGATCTAAAAATTTGTGTACACCCTCAAGTTACAGTGGAAAAGGGACATGCAATTGCCGCTGCTGCTAAATACAATATTTTAGAAAAAGACTCAACTGTAAAAGATGTATTAATACATGTAAACCCCTGTTTTTATAGTGAATTAAGTGGAGAGTGCGATTGCAAACGCAAAAAGCAGGAAAAATAATGTGTTTATAGAATAAATACACATAAGCTTATTATCATGAGAGGGGGATTTATGGTGTGGCATTTGTCTAAATTTAGTGGGAGCGAGCTGATAGAGTTTGCTGTAGAAGTGGAAAAAAAGGGTGAGAAGTTTTATAATAGCTTAGCTGAAAAATGTGATGATGATAAAGCATCAGAACTTTTTCAGTTTTTAGCAAAAGAAGAAGCGAAACATCAGCTAGACTTTTCGAAACTAGGTGAGAAACTAAAAGAATTTAATGCTAGGGAAAGCTTTGAAGGTGAATATCTAGAATATGTTCAATCTTTAGTGAGTTCTCATATGTTTAACAGAGATCTTGATACAATTTTAGATAAGATTTCCACTACAGAAGATGCAATTGACTTTGCCATCAACTTTGAAAAAGATTCAATAGTGTTCTTTATAGAATTCAAGAATATGGTTAATGCATCGGAAGCGCATGTGATTGAAGAGCTCATAGGGGAAGAGCGAAAGCATATCAAAAAATTAACAGCATTGAAATAATAATGGGAGGCTAACCTAGCCTCCCATTATAGTTGTAGCCAAAAAAATGAAATAAGCCAAATAAATTGACCCTAAACAGATTCCATGAATAGTTGTAAGGCGTTTAAAGCGATAGGTAAATAAAACCGTAAGCAACATTAATGTTAGCATAACTGGTGCATCGACTCTAATAGTTTGTTCGGAAACAGGTATAGGAGTGATCAGTGCCGCACCACCAAATACTAGTGTTATATTGAAAAAGTTTGCTCCTAAAATATTACCAATGCCTATAGCTGGGTTTCCTTTAAGGGCAGATGTTACTGCTGTAACTAATTCTGGTAAAGACGTGCCGATAGCCACTAATGTTAGGGCAACAATTAATTCAGGAACTCCAAAAAATTCAGCCAACTTAGAGCCATTGTCAATTAGTAGTCTACTGCCAATAACTATTAAAATAGCTCCAAAAGAAAACTTAATAAGATTTTGCTTTAGGTTATTGTCCTTCTCTGTTCGCTTAGCTTTACTGGAATTAGAGTTAATAGCCTGTTGATAATTATATATGAAATAGATAATTAATATTATAAGCAATATTATCGCATTCAAGCGAGTAACGGTTGCATCATGAAGCAAAACAAAAAATACCAAACCAGTAACAAACATAATCATACTATTTATCTGAAATGACTTAGAAACCTTCAAACTGGAAATTATTAGAGCAATACTTAAAATAATACCTATGTTTACATTTGCAGAACCAATAGCATTACCTACTGCCATATCAGGATGACCAGTTAGTGCAGCTGTTATAGCTACAATCAACTCGGGAATAGTTGTAGCTAAGCTGACTATTGTGGCACCTACAACTACCTGTGGAATTCCTGTATACTTTGCCACCCAAACTGCTCCGTCAGTAAATAAATCTCCTCCTTTTATTACCATAACTATTCCTAAGGCAAAAAGGCCAAAAACTACAGTGATAGCTGCGTCCAATTTTAAGTCCTCCTGTTATAAATATTATATTATCTTCGCTTAAAGTATATTTTCTCCTTTTTTCAAATTTAAATGACAAATAATTTAGGTAAAATTTTTTCTACATACCACTATAAAATGTGGAGATAATAATTAATGATTAAAAGGAGGTGAACTAATGGAAAACAACAATATTTCCGCTTTTCCACAAGCCTTAGCAGAACGCATTATCGATGGTAAAAACCATGGAGTTTCAGATGAAAATATGGTTAAGGGCATGGTGAGCTTAGGAAACCTGATGACTCACTTTGTAAAGCCTGATAGTCCAGAAGAGGCACTTATGCAGCAGATGTGGGAGCAAGCTAATGAAGAAGAAAAATATACATTAGCGAACATGGTCTTAAGGCTGGGAAAACAACAAATAGAAGAACAACACTAAAAATTAATTTTATTTCGAAATAGGCAGGCTAATTCATATATAATTAGCTTGCCTATTTTCTTTATATACGTTCTATGGTAACATAGTACTAGTACAAGTGAGGTTTTAGTTAGGGGGGGAGTTATGATAAGATTATATCGAGAGTTTATGCAAATACCTTCATTGCCAAAAGCTATAGCCTTTGCATTCTTATTAGGTCCGTTAGTTATCAGACTAATTTTCCCTCATCTCATAGAAGACTTAATGCTCCAAAGCTCTGTCTGGAGGATGCATTTATTGTCTGCAGGCATCTTTTCTTTTTACTTGGGAGTATTAGGTGGGCTTCTTACAGCAACTTTTACTGTTATTACAAGTCTATTGATAGAACTGCGGCAAATAGTAATTAGCCCTGAAACACATATTACTTTTATAATATACTTGAGTATAGAGCTAGTGACCACTTTTTTATTTGCTATTGCAGTTGGAGTTTTATCTCAAAAGTTAAAGAACAAACAGAAGATTATTGATGAAGCAAACAAAAAACTATCCCAGTGTGCAATAGTTGAAGAACGCAACCGAATTGCAAGAGAACTACATGATGGTTTGGCTCAAGCTTTAGGTTTCTCAAATTTCAAGTTGAAACAAATTTCACGGAAGATAAATAATGAGGAGTACAAAAATGAATTTAAAAAAATCAACGAAGTACTAGATGAAGCCTATGATGATGTGAGGCAGCATATATTCGGGCTGAAAATGAATATGGAATTGGAAAAGAATTTTTACAACATTGTTCGCAATATGACTGAAAAATTTCAACGAGAAAACAACATTCAAGTACAAGTATCTTTAGAGGGTAATGAAAACAAAATTCCCTTCAATATCAAAGTGCAAATGGCCAGGGTAATTCAAGAGGCCTTAACTAATGTGAGAAAGCATGCAAACGCGAAAAAAGTTAAAGTAAGTATAGAAGTTAACAAAGATGTAATTATGCTAATAGTTGAAGATGATGGTTGTGGTTTTTCTGAGCTGAATTTTGTGGAGGGGAATAATTTCGGCTTAGCAAGCATGAAACAGAGAATTGAGTTAGTAGAAGGTGAATTTAAGGTTGTTTCAGTTCCTGGGAAAGGAACAACTGTTAAAGCAAAGATAATACTAAATTAGATAATAGAAATAGACAGAATAAAATAAAACTTAGTGGGAATTTTACGAAAGCTTGAATTCAGCAAAAAAAATTCTATACTTGGGAGGAATTTTGGTTTTTAAAGAGAATTATATTTATGTTGGACAACTAAATAGTAAAACGTTATTATATTCTTAAAATTCTGAAAAAAAGGTTGGGCCATTTTTTGGTTCATATTAAAATATTAAGGGGAGGAATTGAAGTGAAGAAAAGAACAATTGCAGTAATCATGGCAGTATTGATGCTGTCAGCAGTCTTTGTGGGCTGTGGAGATTCAGATGGAGAAAGAGACTTAGAATTATTAATGGCAACTGGAGGAACTGCTGGTACTTATTATCCTCTAGGTGGAGCTATTGCAAACGCATGGAGTGAGCATATTGATGGTGTAAATGTTGGTGTTCAATCATCAGGTGCTTCTGTTGAAAACATGCGATTACTAGAACGCGGTGAGGCTGAATTAGTAATGGCTATGAATAACATTGCTGAAGATGCTTTCAATGGTGATGGAGACTTTGAACAGCCAGTAACAAACTTTAAAGCTGTAGGTGTTATATACCCAGAGGTAATGCAGATTTTTGCTCGTGCTGATAGTGATATCAACACTATTTCAGACCTGAAAGGCAAAAGAGTTGCAGTTGGACCTCCAGGTAGTGGTACAGAGGCTACTTTCAGAGAAATTGTAGCTGCTTATGGTTTAAGTTACGATGACTTTAGAGACATTCAAGTGCCTTTTGGCGATGCAGCTGACCAGTTTAAAGATGGACACATCGATGTAGCTGCTAACGTACTAGCTGTGCCTGCTGGTGCAATCAATGATGTAATAACAAGCCGAGATATTCAGTTTGTTGAAATCGACGGTGAAGGATTAGAGGCTTTACAAGAAGCTTATCCATTAGCAGCTCCATATGTAATTCCAGGTGGAACTTATGATGGTGTACCTGAGGATGCAAACACAGTTGCACTTCAAGCTGTGCTATATGTAACTGATGAGTTAGACGAAGAAGTTGTTTACAACTTAACTAAGGTAATGTACGAAAAGAATGACGAGATTGCAAGAGGTCACGCTCGTGGAGAACAAATCTCTATTGACAATGCTGTTGACGGCATTACAACACCTCTACACCCGGGAGCGATAAGATACTATGAAGAAGTTGGCGTTGAGCTTCCATAATAAACTTAAAATGAAAAATAGGGTCTGGTTACCATCTAGACCCTATTTTTTACTGATAATAACGTTGATAATGAGTTTGTTTTTATATGGTTTAGTCTCTTTTTATTTAGATCGTTATATAATTATTCAAGTTTCCGATTACCGCACTGATAAAATAATTTATAATAAAGTACTCACTCGACAAGAAGGGTTTACAATTCAGTTTACCCATTCAGTTAGCAAGCAACCAGTTAAAGAGTTATATAAAATAACTGTTGACAATAGATTAGCCTTAGAAGAGATGAGATTTAATCATTTTAGTGCAAACCTACCTGTCGATAGTGAAATAGCAGGGTCAGAGACAACTGAGTTTATAATTGATGGAAATAGCTATAGAGTAGTAGGATTTGAAAGGAAAATGGACGAACTGCTTTTAGCAGTGGGGCAGGTAATAGCTAATCATCATCTGATATTTGAAGACAATACAGAAGTTTTCCTGTCTCAAAAAACAGAGAATTCACTTGTGATAATTAAAGCTGTTCCCCTATCAATTGGTAAGTTTTTAATTTGGAGGTGGAATGAGATATGAAAAAAAATGATAGTAATTCAAAACAACCTGAGACAATGGCTAATATGAACGACAATGAAGAAATTAAAGTTGAAGAGTTACTGGAAAAATACGATAAAGAGTCAGCGTACCGAAAAGACTTGAAATTCTGGGGAATAGTAGTAGCTTTTCTTGGTATAAGTTTAACTGTATTTCACTTGTATACAGGTATGTTTGGTGTATTGCCTCCGCAAAAGCAGAGGTCAATCCACTTAGGTATTGCACTATTCATGATATTTTTGCTTTATCCAGCAAAGAAGTCTGGACTTAAAAAAGGTACTATACCCTGGTACGATATTGTATTAGGTGTACTAGGTATGGGTGTTGCCTTTTACCATGTGTTCTTTTACGCGGAACTGATTCAGAGAACAGGTGCTTTTATAACACAAGATTACGTGGTTGCCACAATTGGTGTAATATTAGTTCTTGAGGCTACTAGAAGAGCAGTAGGTACTCCTATCGTGGTTGTTGCATCTGCAGCACTTTTATATGCTTACTTTGGAAGCTATATGCCTGGATTTTTATCTCACAGGGGCTTTTCCTTTGAGCGAATAGTAAGTCACTCTTTCTTGAGTCTAGAGGGAATTATGGGTATACCCCTAGGTATTTCAGCTACGTTCATATTCTTGTTCCTCTTTTTCGGTGTAATGCTAAGGAAGACTGGGATAGGACAATTTTTTAATGACTTAGCCTTTGCTCTTACTGGTAGAGCAGTTGGTGGACCAGCAAAAGCAGCAGTAATAGCTAGTGCTATGCAGGGGACAGTTACTGGTAGTTCAGTAGCAAACACTGTTGGCTCAGGTTCATTTACAATTCCTCTTATGAAGAGTAGAGGTTATAAGCCGGAGTTTGCTGCAGCAACTGAGGCTTCTGCTTCTACTGGTGGCCAGTTAATGCCACCTATTATGGGAGCAGCAGCGTTTATCATGATTGAGTTTACAGGTATTGATTATTTATCTATTGCGGCAGCAGCTGCTATACCAGCATTTTTATACTTCACAGGGATATTTTTGTCTGTTCACTTAGAATCTAAAAAGGAAGGTCTTTATGGGCTGCCTAAAAGTGAACTCCCTGTATTGAAAGATTTAATACTGCAAAAGGGTTATTTGTTCTTACCATTAGTTGTTATAGTGTATATTTTAGTGAGTGGTCAAACACCAATGCGAGCAGCTATGTGGGGTATTTTAGCAACCTTTGTTGTTAGTTTCTTCAAGAAAGAAAGTCGGATGAATTTAAGGGAGATGCTAAAAACACTTGAAGATGGTGCTAGGACCGCACTTCCCGTAATTGCCGCGTGTGCCACTGCAGGGATTATCGTTGGGGTTGTGACACTTACTGGTTTAGGTATGAAAGTGGCTGGAGGAATTATAGGTTTAGCAGGCGGGAATTTGATATTGACCTTATTCTTTACTATGATTGCATGTATTGTGCTTGGTATGGGTTTACCTACCACAGCAAACTATGTTGTAACAGCTACAATGGCTGCCCCAGCGCTTTTAGAGCTTGGAGTACCAGTTATTGCCGCCCATTTATTCGTGTTCTACTTTGGAATTGTAGCCGACATTACACCTCCGGTGGCCTTAGCAGCTTATGCCGGTTCAGGTGTAGCCGGATCAAATCCATTTAAGACATCACTGACGGCAGTTAAGATAGCAATTGCGGCATTCTTGATTCCGTATATATTTGCTTTGTCACCTGTGTTAGTGCTGGTCGATGCAACTCCTGTTACTGTTATCATAGCCTTAGCTACAGCTTTTGTAGGCATGATTGGTATTAGTAGTGGTTCTATTGGTTACTTGGCTAGAAAAGCATTACTATGGGAGCGCTTTGCACTGTTTATTGGTGGATTATTGATGATTTACCCTGAGTACGTGTTACAAACTGACATAGCTGGAGCTGCTCTTATTATTGTTGCATATTTAAACCAGCGTCGTCGACCAAAAGAAGGTCCAAGTACTGACTTTGGCCAAAACTTATACAGCTAGTTATATTATTAATGACTTTGGGAAAATATAAGCCAAGGCGACGGGACTATTGTCGGCTTGGCTTATTCCTTATAACTGCTAATAATTAAACCTTGTATGGGAGTGATTTATATGGATCCAGTAGCCTTGCAAATTGGTCCAATTACGATATATTGGTATGGAATTATAATTAGTAGTGCAATCTTGCTTGGATCTTTCTTGGCACTAAGGGAAGCAGGAAGACAGGGAGTTGACCAGGATAAGCTGCTAAATTTAATTTTAATTGCCTTACCAGTTGGAATTATTGGGGCCCGAGCTTATTATGTAATATTCAATTATCAACTCTACGCTGGTGATTTCATGAAAATGATAGCAATCTGGGAAGGTGGCTTGGCGATTCATGGTGGGCTTCTAGGTGGCTTTGGTGCCGGATATATTTATACGAGAATGGCCAATCTGAAATTTTGGCAGTTAGCAGATATATTTGCGCCAAGTATCGTGCTTGGTCAGGCTATAGGAAGATGGGGAAACTACTTCAATCAAGAGGCATATGGCTATGTCACGGATTTGCCTTGGGCTATGTACATAGATGGAGCGTACCGGCACCCAACCTTTTTATATGAATTCATCTGGAACCTAGGGGTTTTTGGTATTTTGCTCTGGATGAGGAAAAAGAAAGATTATGTTGTTGGGGAAATATTTCTGGCATATGCAATTCTTTATTCCGTTGGACGTTTCTTTATTGAAGGATTTAGAACAGATAGCTTAATGATAGGGCCGTTGAGAACAGCCCAATTGATTAGTATTATTATAATAGTGGTAGCTACTGCGGCAATTTACATTAGAAGAAAAATGAATAGCAACAAAGGAAAAGCCTGATCTTAGATCAGGTTTTTTTGATATAAGGACAAAGGTATTGTGGAAATAAGGGAAATTGGTCCTTACATAATTGGACTTGTGGCGGATAGATGAATATATTTATAAAGTTTAAATTATAAATAGCGGCCTGGGACTACTATTGGGAATTGGTTTATTAATTATTCCATTTGCTCTAGAAGGTATTGGTGCTGGTGATGTAAAGCTATTAGGTGCAGTTGGTGCCCTGATGGGCCACAACTTTGTCTGGAATTCCTTTTTAATCATAGCCATTTGTGGAGGTGCTCTGGCAATAGGTATTTTGTTTTATCAAAAAGCAGTTGTCACTACTCTAAACAGAGTTGGTACAGCTGTAACCTTAAGTGTATTGAGTCGCTTTAAAGTAAATACTCTGGGGAATTTGAGCAATACCGATGCAGATAATACATTTCCCTATGGGGTAGCTATTGTAGCTGGAACTATAATTGCACTTCTAATGAGGTGATGCATTTGTTTATGAAAATAACTAATTTAATAAGAGAGAGAAGAGGACAAGCTTTAGTAGAATTAGCTTTAGTTTTGCCAATTCTCCTTATGATTCTCTTTGGAATTATAGAGTTTGGTCGAATATTTAACGCGCAATTAACTGTGACCCATGCATCTAGGGAGGGGGCTAGATATGGCGCCTTAGGTACATCTGACATGGAAATTATCGAACAGGTAAAGGGTTCTGTAGCTAGTTTAAATCAGGAGGAAGTAGAAGTAACTATAGCTCCTATCACTGCTTGGAGAACCAGAGGAGAGGAAATAAGTGTACAAGTAGATTATCAGGTGCCCTTGTATACCCCTTTTGTAGGCAGAATTGTTCCAAATCCCTTTCCCGTGAGGGGCCATACTACTATGCGCATTGAGTAAAGGAGTGTGTATCCAATGAAGCTAAAAGAAGAAAAGGGTAGTGCAATGGTACTTGTTGCAATGGGAATGGTAGCTCTGTTGGGTTTTACAGCCCTAGTAACAGATGTGGGCTTGCTCCATACTACCAGAGTAAAACTGGTGAATAGTGCCGACGCTGCAGTTTTAGCGGGTGCTCAAGAGCTGCCTGGAGAACCGATAAAAGCCTATGAAGTGGCTGAAGAATACCTCTACTACAATGATAAAGGAGATCATTACCATATTTCATTGAATAATCAAAACACAGAGATAGAAGTGTCTTTGGAAAAAGAAGTACAGTTTCTCTTTGCCCCAGTCCTAGGAATTAGCTCCTCGAATGTATATGCAATGAGCAAAGGCATGGTAGGAAGCTTGAGCGGCTATATGGGTGCGGCACCCTTGGCCATTCCTGACCAAAACCTACAGTATGGAGTTCAATACCGGTTAAAAGCACCAGGTGGGGATGAACACGAATTGGGCTCAGGTAATTATGGTGCCTTGGCGCTAGGGGGAGGTGGTGCATCTCGTTATGAGGAAAACTTAAAGCACGGATATCAAAACATGCTCCGAGTAGGAGACAAGGTGCCTACCGAATCAGGAAATATGTCGGGACCTACAAAATCGGCTTTGGATTGGAGAATCGCTCAGTGCAACCACAGTCCCAACTGTACATTTGATAATCATCACAGAGAATGTAAGCGAATTATAATTATACCTGTTTATACCGGGGAAGAAGAAGATACAACCAAAATCAAGAAAGTTGAAATAGTTGGCTTTGCTGCCTTTTTTGTAAAAAATGTAATTGGTCAGGGTAATGAGAGTGAAGTGGTTGGTAGGTTTGTCCAGATGGTACAACCGGGGGAAATAGATGCTTGGCAAAAAAATTATGGAGCAATGGGAGTAAAGTTAATTAATTAATATTGCATACTTGGGGGTGAATATAGGATGAAAAATAAAAAAGTAATATTATTAGCTCTTATTTTTGGAATTATTGCAGCAATGGGGATGTACTGGTATATAGATTACATAGAAAAAAAATTAGATCAAACAGAATATGGGCAGGTAATAGTGCCAAGAGAAGAGGTACCCATAAATACTCAGGTAGACCGGAGTATGTTTAAGTTTGTTGATTTGCCAGTAGCATATATTCATCCCAATGCCATAACAAACCCTGAGGAAATAGATGGGGCAATAACAAAGTCTATGCTTATGGCAGAAGAACAGCTACTAGCAGGTAAACTGGTACAAAAAGAACAATATGAGGATGGTTTAGCCTATCAGATTAAATCGGGGTATCGGGCAGTAACTATTCCAATAAACTTAGTATCAGGCTTATCTGGCCTAGTTAAGCCTGGGGATTCAGTGGATATTGTAGTAACTGTAGATGCAGAAAAAGCTGATGGAAATAGTGAGACAGTGACAACATACGTACTACAAGACATCTTAGTACTAGCAGTGGATAATATTATTGCCAGAAATGCCAGTGAAAGTGGATCTCTAGACAGGAATACCATTACTCTAGAAGTGAGTTCTAGTAATGCACCACAGCTTGTCCTTGCTTCCGAAAGGGGTAGCTTGAGGTTATTGTTGAGGTCACCTGTGGACGGAGGGAAGACAAATATACCTCCAGCTAACATGAGACAATTCCTTAACTAGGAAAGTACCCTAATATGCCAGAAGGGGTGATTGGATGGAACCAATAAAATTAATGATTGTAGACGATGTGCAAGAAACTAGAGATAATATCAAGAAAATTATTATTTTAGAGAAAGAGATAGAGGTAATAGGGGAAGCGTCAGATGGGGAAGAGGCAATTAATTTGGCTAGGGAGCTACAACCAGATGTTATCTTAATGGACATCAATATGCCTAAGGTAGATGGGATTACTGCTACAGAAACCATTACTATGGATTGCCCCGATACAGCAATTATTATCATGTCGGTTCAAGGAGAAAATGAATATCTCAAGAAAGCTATGATAGCAGGGGCTAGAGAGTATATAATTAAGCCATTTAGCATTGACGATTTAACTCAAACGATCCACTCTGTTCATAAAGCAGGACTTAAGAGAAAAAATGCTGATACCAAGCCAAAAGTTAATAATAAGGAAAGAGATAGTCAAGTTGTAACAATTTTTAGTACAAAAGGTGGGGTGGGTAAAAGCACTATTGCAGTGAACCTAGCTGTTGACTTAGCGGAAAGCACTAAGAAAAAAGTAGCTTTAATCGACTTAGATTTACAGTTTGGTGATGTGGCTGTTATGCTGAACGTATTGCCGAAGAAAACCATAACAGAACTAAGTCAGGATTTTGAGGATTTTGATGAGCGAGAATTAGAAGAGTTTCTAGTCAAGCATGAGACAGGCATTAAAATTCTGCCTGCTCCTAACAGGCCAGAGTACGCTGAACTGATTACAGCAACTCAAATAGAAAAAATAATTAATCTGCTAAAAAAGAACTACGATTATATCATTGTTGATACGCCGCCTTTTTTTCATGAAACAAATATGGTGGCATTGGACATGTCAGATCAGATTCTTTTAGTTGTAGCGTTAGACTTGTCAACTATAAAAAACGCCAAGCTTAGTCTAGAGGTTTTTGAAACACTACACCATAAAGTGAAGACAAAAATAGTTGTGAACAGAGCCACAGAAGAAAATGGTATTAAAATATCCGACTTAGAACATAGTCTTGACTTCCTTACTGCCAGTCAAATACCCAGTGATGGGAAAATGGTTATTGGAGCCATCAATAAAGGCGTTCCATTTGTAAAGAGTGAACCAAGGGCAAAATTAAGCAAGAGCATTAACCATTTGAAAGAATTAGTTGTTGCTAGAAAGGGTTCGCAAGAAGAACTTAAGACTAAGAAAGCAGGAATGCTAAGTAGACTATTCGGCTAAAACCAGAAAGATAAAGGTAGGGGGGGAGACTGGATGTCCCTTTTAAAAAGGCTAGAGCAAGAGAAGGGAGTCAGTGCAAATAACAAGACAATTGATGATAGCAAAGACATTAAAAAAACTAAAATAGATCCTTACCTTGAGTTGAAGGATAAGATTCACAAGAAGATTATAGAAGACTTAAAAGATGAAGTTTCTACTAAATCAAAGGAAGATGATAGGGAGAGTATAAAAGAATTATCTGAAAAAATTGAAGAAATAGGGTCAGAGCTAATCGACAGTGAAGGATCCTTTGTGCCTACTAGTGATAGAGATATGATTATGGAGCAAATAAAGGACGAGGTTTTAGGATTTGGGCCAATAAACCCTCTGATTAACGATGAAACTGTAACAGAGATAATGGTAAATGGGCCAGGTCAGATTTTTGTAGAGAAAAAGGGGAAATTAGAAAAAGCAAATATAACATTTCGGGATGACGAACATGTTCATAGAATTATAGAAAAAATAGTAGCTCCTATAGGCAGAAGAATAGATGAAAGTATGCCCATGGTAGATGCACGTCTTCCCGACGTTCTAGAGTAAATGCAGTAATTCCGCCCCTTTCTTTAGTAGGCCCATGTATTACTATACGAAAGTTTGCTAAAGACCCCTTTCAGGTCCAAGATTTGGTTCGCTTTGGTACGTTAACACCTGAGATAGCAAAGTTTTTGGAGGCGTGTGTAAAGGCGAAACTTAATATAGTTGTATCTGGGGGAACAGGATCAGGAAAGACAACCACTTTAAATGTGTTGTCGTCATTCATACCCAAAAATGAGAGAATTGTAACGATTGAGGATGCTGCAGAACTCCAGTTGAGACAGGAACATGTTATTACCCTTGAGACTAGGCCGCCTAATATTGAGGGAAAAGGTTCAATTACCATGAGAGATTTGGTACGAAACTCCCTGAGAATGCGTCCTGAACGAATTGTTGTGGGAGAGGTTCGTAGTGGGGAAGCTTTAGATATGCTTCAAGCGATGAATACAGGACATGATGGTTCTCTTACAACTGGGCACGCTAATAGCCCTAGGGATATGCTGGCTAGATTGGAGACTATGGTATTGATGGCGGGTATGGACTTACCTGTAAGAGCTATTAGAGAACAAATTTCATCGGCCATAGACCTAATCGTGCAGCAGTCTAGGCTGAGAGATGGTACCAGAAAATTAACCTATATTACAGAGGTTCAAGGGATGGAAGGGGACAAGGTGGTTTTACAAGATATTTTTAAGTATGAAACCAAGGGAGTAGATAGTAAAGGAAAACTAAAGGGTTCCTTTAAGGCTACGGGTATAAAGCCTAAATTTGTTGAGAAGTTAGAAGCGGCGGGGATAAGTATTCCCCAAGAAGTATTTTACCCTTCTGATTTTATTTAAAGCAAAAAAGGGGGGGCAGTTGTGACAACATTAATTATAGCAGCAGTTTTTCTATGGGGATTCTTTTTTATTTTAGGAGGATACATGTGGTTAACTAGTGGCAAAAAAAATATGCATAATCGACTAGAAACCTATACTTCAAAAAATCTAATGAATATCATAGAAAAGGACCAAAAAGAGCATGCAAAGTTGACCCCAAAGGAAGCACTTATTCGTATAAGTAGTATTTTTAAATCAAAGGGGATAGCTCAGAGGTTAGAGGTGGAACTTTCTCAAGCTGATATACCAATAAAAGGCGAAGAGTTTATCACCACCATGATTCTCACTGCACTCGGACCTGCAGTTTTGGTTATGTTGATAACGGAGAACATTTTATTAAGTTTTCTCTTAAGTATTCTGGGGATTATTGGTCCATTGAGTTTTATAAAGTCTTCCAAGTCCAAGAGGGTTGCTTTGTTTAATCATCAATTATCCGATGCGCTAATAATGATGTCAAATTCACTTAGAGCTGGCTTTAGCTTTTTACAAGCAATGGAGCATATAGGAAACGAATTACCTGACCCTTTGAGTAAAGAGTTTAAGCGGGTTCTTCGCGAAATAAACTTAGGAACTACTACTGAAGAGGCCTTAGTCAACTTGGGAAAAAGAGTAAAAAGTGAGGATCTTGACATGGTTATCACTGCTGTTTTAATCCAGCGGCAAGTAGGGGGAAACTTAGCAGAGGTTCTAGACAACATTTCCCATACAGTTAGAGAGCGAGTGCGAATTAAAGGAGAAGTAAAGACGCTAACAGCTCAGGGGAGAATATCTGGATTGATTATAGGAGTATTGCCTGTAGTGTTGGTAGGAGTGTTATTAGTTATTAACCCCAGCTATGTGATGGTGCTATTTAATCACCAAATTGGTCTTTTAATGTTAGCATATGGCATTGTTTCAGAGATTATTGGAATTTTACTTATTCAAAAAGTGGTAAATATAAAAATTTAGGGGGCACAAATATGGATAATCTAAAATATATAATATTATGGGCCATATTTTTCTCTATCTTCTTTTGCACATTGTCTCTCTACTATTTTTTTATGCGCCACAGAATAAATGCACTAGACCGACTGGGGCAACTTGAACAGGGGAAGCCCAAGCAAAAGGACATTCGACAGGCGGAGTTAGATATCCCCTTTTTTCAAAGGGTTGTTCGGCCAGTTTTAGCAAAACTATCTACGGTTACAAGAAGTGTAGTACCTGCAGAAAAAGAAATAGTATTGCAAAAGAAAATTATTATGGCTGGAAATCCCGGAAATATTTCTCCCAGTGAATTCACAGTGCTACAGTATGCCATTGCTGCTGCATTAACGATTATTACAATGTCTGTAAGCATTCTACTCATAGAAGTACACAAAGCAATTTTATTAGGAGTTGCAAGTGCACTTGTAGGATATCTTCTACCAGTGGTTTATTTAAACAAAAAAACACAAGCTAGAAATCAAGATATTAGGGATCAATTGCCAGATGTACTAGATTTGTTAACTATAAGTGTAGAAGCTGGGCTGGGCTTTGACGGAGCATTAGTAAAAGTGACGGAGAAAAAGGAAGGGGTATTATCTCAAGAGTTTTTACGGTTATTACAAGAAATAAAAAAAGGTAAGGCTAGGAGAGCAGCACTGAGAGATATGGCTAATCGTTGTAATGTAGGTGACCTTAGTGCATTTATTGGAGCTGTAATCCAGGCAGATCAGTTAGGCGTAAGTATTAGTAATGTGTTGAGATTACAGGCTGAGCAAATGCGGCTTAAAAGAAGACAACTAGCAGAAGAAACTGCCATGAAAGCACCTGTTAAAATGCTAATTCCTCTTGTTTTTTTTATTTTCCCAACCATCTTTGTAGTGCTTTTGGGGCCAGCAGCAATTCAAATTATAAATACTTTAATAAATTAATTAATTTATAGGGGTGTTAGATGGGCTGTAAAGTTATAAATGTTACTAAAAATAAAACTTTAGGTTGGAATTTTGAAAGGGCAGATAGCTTTTTTACACGATTGAAAGGGTTAATAGGACGAACGGAATTACCTACAGGGAGTGGTCTGATCATAAAACCCTGTAACAGTATTCATACCTTTTTCATGAAGTTTCCAATAGATGTTATTTTTTTAGATGAAAAAGGAAGAGCTTTAAAGCTTCAAGAAAAAGTAACACCTAGAAAAGTAATTTTACCAGTTAAAAATGCAACCTGTGTGCTTGAAATGCCCACAGGTTGTATTAATAATACAAACACAGTGGTAGGTGACCAGTTAATAATTAAAGAGCTGAGTAAAGAACCTAGCTAGACAGCAGTAAAATTGTTATAATATAATTTATACTAAGAATTTTACAAATTCTGCGGTTACCATTAGGTGGGGGAGCTGATGAGATGTCTAAAGCGAAGGCTACAGGTGTAATATTATCTGGTGGAAAAAATTCTAGAATGGGGAGAAATAAAGCATTTTTAACATTGGATGAGAAAAAGAGTTTTATAGAAAAAGCAGTAGATACTTTTAACCAGGTGTTTGATGAAACTATAATTGTAACAAACGAACCGAATAAATATGAGAACTTAAAGGCCAAGGTAGTTACGGATATAATCCCACAAAAAGGTCCTTTGAGTGGGATACACGCAGGATTAGTAACAGCTCAAAACGATTATGCCTTTACAATAGCTTGTGATATGCCTTTTGTAAATAGGAGTTTAATTGAACTGTTAGTTAGTGAAGCGCCTGGCTATGAGATAGTAGTTCCGCAAATGGGAAACTATCTACAGCCATTGCACGCAGTATATCATAAAAAGTGTATTAAACCTATCGAGCAATGCTTAAAAGAAAATATTAAAAAGATTATTGCTTTCTATCCTTGGGTTAAGATAAATTTTGTTAGCGAAGAAAAAATGAAGAGTGTTACAGATTTAGACAAGGTGTTTTTTAATGTAAACGATTTGCAAACATTGGAAAAAGCTAAGGAACTATACGAGGAGGGGAACAATGACTGAACTAACGCAAGGAGTAACAGTTTGGAGAAGATCTATAGAAGAGGCTAAAGAAATGGAAGACTTGTTGGCAAAAGAGAGTCCCCTGACCATTTATTTTAACGACAAGGAGATAGTTACACTTCTTTGTACACCTGAGCATATGGACGAATTAGCAGTAGGGTTTCTTGCTGCAGAAGGAATCATTAATACAAAAGAGGATCTAAAGGATGTTCACCTGGATGAAGATAAAGGTGCTGCTTGGATTGAAGGAAAGGAGCAACCCTTTGCGGAAAAAATGTTCCTCAAAAGATACATTACCACTGGATGTGGCAAAGGGACTACATTTTATAATGTTTTAGATGTACAAACAAAGCCTATTGAATCTAATTTCAGCATTTCAATAGATCAAATGCTCAAATTAATGAAGAGTTCCCAGACTATGTCGGAGCTTTTTAAAGAGACCGGAGGAGTTCACGGTAATGCCCTATGTAACACGGACAGTGTACTTTTATTCAGGGATGATATAGGACGCCATAATGCTACAGATAAAATTGTTGGCAAGTGCTTTATGGAGGACATAGGCTTGGATGATAAGATGTTATTGACAAGCGGTAGGATATCGTCGGAAATACTTTTAAAAGTTGCAAAAGTGGGAATACCAGTAATCGCTTCTCGTTCAGCTCCAACTGCATTGGCAGTAAATCTAGCAGAAAAGCTAGGAGTTACAATAGTGGGTTTCGCTAGAGCATCTCGTTGTAATGTATACACTAGCCCGCAGCGAATAAAATAAGAAGCTAACCTCATTTGACGAGGTTAGCTTCTTTTTTAGTGAATCTCTACATCATTGGAGCCTTTTTCACCTAGCATGCTCATTGCATCGTCAGCTCGATCTCTATTACACTCCACTGTTACTAAAATATTACCTTGCTTTACTTCTTCTTCATACCGCTTGCTTTCAGCTTCAGGGATCCCAAAGTCTACAAGTGCACCTGCAACACCACCGGTAGCAGCTCCTGATAAGAGACCTGCTATTGGCCCAGCAGCGATTAGAGGTCCAAGACCAGGTACAACTAAAGCACCAGCACCTACTGCTAAACCAGTAAGTCCGCCAATTACACCTCCGGTAGTGGCCCCGTCTGAGACACTATCATTTTCCATTGTTACACCTTGCTCTGATTCATTGTTTTGCTCTTTAGCTAAGATAGAGATCTCTTGATCAAAACCCTTATCTCTAAGTGCATTTACAGCTTCCTCTGCTTGGTCTTTTGAGTTAAATACTGCTACTACATTACTAGACAAATTATCTCCTCCTTAAGCAAACTTGGAAATATAGTTTTCAAGTTTAGTTTAAGCTTTTAGAAATTTTTTATTCATCAGTGCTTTTTATTTTTTTGCTATATATTCAACTACTTTAGCAAAAGGTCGAACAAAGGGTAAAATCAAGAGTGAACATAGTATGTTAAAAATAAGTTGGCCCCAAATAATTTGCATGGACAAATCGGTAAATATAGTCATCAAAAAGTTTGAATATAAATTAATAAAGGGAATAAAAGCAGCAACACCTAATACATTGAGTAGCACGTGTGCTAAAGCTACCTTTTTAGCAGCTCGATTTGCACCAATAATAGCAATAACTGCAGTTACGCATGTGCCAATATTACTGCCGAGAATTATTCCTATCCCGGCTGAGAGGCTAATCAAGTTTTCCTGACTAAGTGCTAGTACTACAACTGTAGTAGCACTACTGCTCTGAACAATTGCTGAAAAAAGTGTGCCAGCAATTACGGCGCTAATGTTGTTGTTACTCATTTTACTAATTATTTGCAACAAATCAGGGCTCTCTTTAATTGGTGCAACACCCACTGTTAAACAATAAAAACCTAAGAAAACTAAACCTAATCCAAAAGTTGCTACGCCTAGAGAGTTATACCTTAGTTTTTTAGATAAAGAGAGAAGAGCTCCTGTTAATAAAAAAATCCAATAATAATCTACTATACTGTATGCAAACAAAAAAGCAGTAAAACAAGTTCCGATATTTGTGCCTAAGATAATGCCAATAGACTGATAGAAACTCATTAAACCGCTATTTACTAACCCAATAGTTATAACAGTAACAGCGCTACTGCTCTGAAGAATAGCAGTTGTTACAGTACCTGTTATCAGTCCCATAGTGGGACTATAGGTTATATTTCTTATTATTCTTTCAACTCTGAAGAATGACAATAGTTTAAGGCCTCTGCTAATCAGCTGCATACCAATAATAAATAAAAGTAGCCCCATAAATATAAAGAATAATGTGAAGATCATATAACAACCCCATTTATTATTAAAAGATAAATACAAGAAAAAACTACTACAAAACTATATGATGCGACTAACGGTTTATACCATTTTTAAGTGAGACTTTTGCAAATTAATTAAACCTTGATATATAGGGTTTTCAATAGCATAAAAAAGGACTTCACCCCAATGTGGAGAAATTTTCAAGTGACGAAACAAGAAAACCCACAAGGAGGGAAGTCACTTTGTA